>CAXTUQ010000198.1:0-9467 GCA_964247405.1 uncultured Acetobacteraceae bacterium | reverse complement strand
CAGGACCAAGCTTAACTCGGCCGCTAAACTGTCCAACAGGACGGGTCCACCTCATACCGGCCCCATCACTTGCAGGCTCTAGCTCAACGCATTGAGGTAAGCGCGGATACTATCCGCATCGTGGGATCAAAGCCACAGCTGCTGAGGGCTCTTTCCCGCAAAAAAGCCGGCCCGCCCCATCTTGGGGGCGGGCTACTCCTTCCGAAACGCGGGCCTCGTAATGGGAACGGCGGCGAACGAGGTTCACAGTTTCGTTCCGAATTGGCTCCCCGGGTCAGGGAAAGCCGATGAGTTCTTGTACGACATACCACTACCCGAGAAAAGCCGGAGACGCGCGAGGGACGCCCGTGGTGTCCTGCAGCCGCCGAAACCACTACGAATTCGCAAGCCGACCTATAAGGATCGGGCAGTGGCTCTCGTCCGGAAGCTCGGAACGGTTTCTCCCGACGACCTTGGTGGGGTCTGCGTCTATCGCTGCCAAATTAAAAAGCTCTGCAACGCCGGCCTGCTAACCCGCGTCAGCTACGGCCGCTATCAGATCGGGCCTGGGATTGATGGCTTTCTGCCGCCTGATTCGACGACCCAGCCCGAAGGCTGCCTGAACGTGTGGACGCACGCGACAGCTTAGCCGCTCCGCCGAATCATGGGCAACGAGTCAGGCGTGGTGCCATACAGATCGGGCAGGATGCACCGACCGCGTCATGTTTCGAGCAGCCGCTCGCTTAGGGCCCAGAGCCGCGCTGCCGAAGCCGGGTCGATCGAGTGCGAGGCGACCTCGGCCGGGATGCAGTCAGGGGTAAGCTCTCGCGGCGCATCGTCGAGTGAAGAGATGTCGTTGTCCTTGAGATAGACGCCGCCGATCCCGGCGAGCAGCGGGCTGGCCGCCGCAAACACGACCGTGCTGGCACCTTGGCTCGGCGTCTTCTTGCCGGCCACGGGGTCGATGATTGGCTGGCCAGCCTCGTCGATCAGCCCCATCCGCTTCAACGCCTCGTCGCCCGCCGAACTGTTGAGCTTGGTGCCGACGACCACGCCCGGATGCACGGCATAGCCGCGTATGCCGTCCGCCGCCCAGCGGCGGTCGAGCTCGACCGCGAACAGCACGTTGGCGGTCTTCGATTGCGCGTAGGCGGTGCGTGAATCGTAGCCGGACGCGAAGTGCGGATCGTCCCAGCGGATGCGCCCGAACCGCTGGGCCCCGGAGGAGACGTTGACTACCCGGGCGCCGCGCGCGGCGCGCAGCGCGGGCAGCAGCGCCAGCGTCAGCTGGAAGTGGCCGAGATGGTTGGTCGCGAACTGTGTTTCGTAGCCGCGCGCGTCCCGTTCCGGGTCGCCGGACGCGCCGGCACCGTTGATCAGGATGTGCAGCGGACGGCCGCTGTCCATCCAGCGGGCGGCGAAGGCATCGATCGAGCAAGGGTCGACGAGGTCCAACTGATCGACCTCGATGCGCCAGATCCCGGCCAGCGCGGCGGCGGCGCGGTCCGGGTTGCGCGCGCCGACGGCCACGGATGCGCCCGCTTTGGCAAGCGCGCGGCTGACCTCCAGCCCGATACCGGCATGCCCGCCGGTGACGATGGCGTTGCGGCCCGTTAGGTCGATACCGGCGAGAACCTCGTCGGCCGTCGACGCGGGCGGGAACGGGGTGCCGAGCGGATGTTGCTTATGCGTCATGGCGGGTCATCCTGACTGGGACGGGGAAGCTGCGGTCAGTGCGCTGCCGCCGCGACGGCGTCCGCGCCGGCGGGGAGCCGCATCGGGCACGACGGGTCAGTCGCCGCCCGCCACACCGTTTTGGCTACGTCGGACGAGTGCGTGACCGCGCCACCCGCCTGCATTCCGGCGAACACGCGCTGCACCAGGTCGGCATAGGCTTCCGGGAAGCCGGCCGTCATGCGCCCGCGGGCATTGTTGCCGAAGCGCGTGTCCGGCCCCCGTCCCGGCAGCACCAGCCGCGCGCGGATGCCGAACGGCTCCAGCTCCAGCGCGAGCGACGCAGTGAAGGCGTTCACCGCCGCCTTGCTGCCCGTATAGACCGAGAGCAGCGGCAGCGATCGCAGCGTCACGCTGGACGAGACGTTGACGATCACCCCCGCCCGACGTTCGCGCATCTGCGGCAACACCGCCTGGGTCATTGCCATCAGCCCGAGCGTGTTCGTCTCGAACAGCTCGCGCGCGGCCGCCATCGGTGTGCCCTCGAGCGCGTTGAGCCACCCAATCCCAGCATTATTGACGAGCACGTCGATCGGGCCCGCATCCGCAATTGTCCGCTCGATGCTGGCCGGATCCGTCACGTCGAGCGCGAGCACCCGCAGGTAGTCCGACGGCGGCAGCACGTCCTTGCGGGGATGGCGCATGGTGGCGACGACCGACCAACCTTGGTCGAGGAAGGTGCGTGCGGTCCCAAGGCCGAAGCCGGACGAGCAGCCGGTGATCAGGACGGTGTGCATGGCGATCTCTTTCGTTGTTACTGGTCTCCCTCAGGTGGTAGTCCGCTTCCGGACTTCCTATCTTCAATCGTCCGGTTCTGATTGGCCAAAGTCCGAATGATTGATCCCTTGGCCGAAGTCGTCACCTTGCTGCAGCCGGCCGCCACGCTGTCCAAGGCCGTCGGGGGCGCCGGCGCATGGCGGCTACGACGGACGGATGCCGGGCAGCTTTTCTACTGTGTCGTCCTGGATGGGGCGTGCCGTCTGGAAGTTGTCGGGCACGAGCCGATCATGCTCACGCATGGCGACTTCGTGCTGATCCCCGCAGCGCGCGACTACACCTTTTCCAGCGTCGAGCCGCCCGAGCCGGGCCGCTTCACCGAGCCGGCCATGCTCGGTGGCGGCGAAGTCCGACTGGGTGCCCCGCACGGGCCGCCCGACGTCCTGTTCCTTGTCGGCCATTGCATCTTCGGGTCGCCCGACGCGGCCTTGCTGGTCTCGCTGCTGCCGCAGGTCGTGCATGTCCGCGGCGAGGCGCGGCTCGCCACACTGGTCGCGCTGGTGGGCGAGGAGACTCGTGGGACACGTCCGGCGCGCGACCTCGTGTTGGCGCGGCTGCTCGAGGTGCTGTTGATCGAGGCGCTCCGCTCGACAACGGGCACAGCGGCGTCGCCCGGACTGCTGCGCGGGCTGGCCGATCCCCGCCTCGCCGCGGCGATCCGTTGTATGCACGAGCGGCCCGGCCACGCCTGGACAGTCGCTGAACTCGCGGGTGAGGCGGCGCTGTCACGGTCGACCTTCTTCGACCGGTTCCGGCGTGCAGTGGGGGCCGCGCCCATGGACTACCTACTGACTTGGCGAATGGCGCTGGCGCAGAACCTGCTGCGCCGCCGACAGGGCGCCATCGCCGAGGTGGCGAGGCGAGTCGGCTATGGCTCGGCGAGCACCTTCAGCGTCGCCTTCGCCCGTCACGTCGGCGTGCCGCCCGGACAATTCGCGGACAGCCAGAGGGGGATTTGAATGACCTGCTAACAAAGCACGGTCGTCCCTCCCCGTCGCAACGCCCACAGCCGGCAAGAGCGCGATACCATCCTATCGCGCGCTCGACCTCTCCGCCGCCGAACCTTCGCGGAAGCTGGTCTTTGCCCGCCTGCCAGGTGGGTGCCCTTGCTGGCGCTGGGCCTCTGTCGCCAACTTGTCCCCCGGGCCTGTCCGGGACGCCACCCGCGTGCCTCTCATGGCCTGATCTGGCCGAAGGACGGCTTCGCCTCGATCGCCTCAGCCGCAACGGCGGCGGGCAGCTATTTTCCGCCGAGCGCAAGCGCTCTTTGCATTGCGAAGCAAAATAGCCGTCCGCCGCCATCCTCCGCTGCGCTGCGGCTCTGACGAGTGCGGCGTCGATCGCTTCCGGCCTTTCGATTGCCATCGAGGCCGCGGTGGTCGTGGTCTCGACAGACAGGAGACTTTCACATGGCGACCATCGGCACCTTCACCCGTTCGGGCGACGCCGACACCTTCACCGGCTCGGTCAAGACCCTCAGCATCAACGCCAAGGTCACGATCCGGCCCCAGGACAAGACGAGCGAGAAGGCCCCCGACTACCGCGCCTTTTCGGGCCAGGTCGAACTGGGCGCGGGCTGGAAGAAGACCTCGAAGGAGGACCGCGCCTACATCTCGGTCAAGCTGGACGATCCGAGCTTCCCGGCTCCGATCTATGCCACCCTGGTCGAGGGCGAGGAGACAGGCTCCTACAACCTCATCTGGTCCCGCAACGGCGGCTGACCCGATCCCGGCACGCCCCGCTCCACGGAGCGGGGCGATCTCGCTCTCATCGGGAGCGAGTCCGGCCTCTTGCGGCAGTCCACCGGCTCCGTTGCCATCGTGATGTGCGCGTCAGTCCGGGGCCGATCATCGCGCGGTCCTCAGAGCATCGATCACCGCCGCGATCACGCCCAACTCGACCGCCTGCCCCGCGGCGCGCGCGTAGCGACCGCTTCTTCTTCGGGGCGCGCTGCGTCGCCGTCATCGCCCTCCGCTCGATTACCGCCGGTACGAACAGCGGCTCGGGCGCGATCGCCGCCTGCAGCGTCGCGCCGCCCGCTTCGGCTGCTCGGCGCATCTCGCTGAGCGGATTCGCTGATCCTGAACATAGAGCGCCTCAGGCCGTAGCGCCTTTACGTGATAGGTAGCGGACCCTTCGGTCCGAAAGAGGCGACCAATGGCAAAGGATTCCAGTACTCTCGAAACAGGGCGACACGACCGTCGCTGATGGTCACCACCGCCAGATAGCGCTGGCGGTAGGTGCCTCCATCACGTTGATTGCGAACGATGCCGTCGTATTCGAGTAAAGCGCAGTCTCGGTCTTCCACTGCATAGCTCGCAGTAAGGACCATCCCGTCGGACCATCCCGTCAGACCCTTGCACCGCAGTGAGCCGCCTGTAGTAGGCCGCAATCGCTTGCTTGCCCGCCAGTCGGCGCGATGCTCCCGGCGGAGCGAACGGGCATTCCAGGATGCCGTCGTCGGAGAACATGTCGAGGAAGGTATCCGCCCCGGGCGCAATGCGGTCGCCAAGCTCGACGTCGAGAATCGCATCAAGCGATCTGATTTCGCCTGTGAGCGGAGCATGATCGAAGGTGGTTGCTGACGCGCGATCCGCCCCACCCGGAATATTCAGCGGGTTGAGATACTCGCGGTAGAGGCGGATCCGTCCGTCGTCGGTTTCGATGACGGCGACGTATTCTTGTTCGAACGAAGGACCTGCACTGCCGGCACGCGCCTGGCAGCGATACTCCAGGACCATGCCGCCGTTCCAAACAGGATACTTGGCCGTCAAATCGAAGTGCTCGAACACCGTCGACCCTTCGATCGATGCGAGATAATCGGCCATCGCCGGCTTGCCCTCGACTCGCACCGGGCCGCCCGGTCCGAAGGGAAACTCGAACACGGCGTCGTTGTGAAACATGTCGAGGTACTCGGCCGCACCCGGGGCGAGGCGATCTTCGAGCGCCATGCGGGTCATATCGGTGACGGGCTGGACCATGGGGAAGCGCATTCTGTTTTCCTCTCAGACAGAGGGGCGCGAGGCGGCGTGTTCGCGAAGGGATCGGAACGCCGACCTCACCTCGCGCACGAAGATGTCGGGGTGCTCGAAAGCCGCGAGGTGCCCGCCTGCCTCGACCTCGTTCCAGAAGGTGATGTTCTTCAACAGCCGCTCGGCCCAGTGCCGTGGCGTATAGGTGACGTCATCGGGAAACAGGCTGACGGCGACCGGCAGCGCGATCGGGCTCGACAGCCCCGCCTCCGCCAAGCTTTCCCAATAGAGCTGCGCGGACGAGCCGCCGGCGCGCGTCAGCCAGTACAGCATGATGTTGTCGAGCATCGCTTCGCTGCCGAACACTGTTTCAGGCTCTTGCGCCGGGTTCATCCAACTCTTGAGCTTCTCATAGATCCAAGCCGCCTGACCGATGGGCGAGTCGGCCAGCGCGTAGGCGAGCGTCTGAGGCCGGGTGGATTGCAGCTTGGCGTAGCCGATCTCCTGGGAAGCATAGCGCCGGGCGCGCTCATGCGCCCGCTGGGCGCCTGCGCTTTCGTCGTCGGCATCGGCCGGGTCCGGGGCGACATCCACTGTGTTCAGGTGAATAGCCATGCACCCCGGGGGTGCTGCAGCGGCGATCCGGCCCGTGACGCTCGCCCCCCAGTCGCCGCCCTGCGCGACCCAGCGCCCGTAGCCGAGCCGGGTCATCAGTGTGGCCCAGGCACTCGCGATCCGCTCGACAGACCAGCTTGGCGCGGCGGGCTTGCCCGAGAAGCCGAAGCCGGGGAGGCAAGGCAAGACGAGGTGGAAAGCGTCACGCGCCTCGCCGCCATGCGCGACCGGATCCGTTAGCGGACCCACCACGCGGTTGAACTCGACTACCGACCCAGGCCAGCCATGCGTCATGATCATCGGCAGCGCGTCAGGCTCGGGCGAGCGGATATGGAAGAACACGATCCGCAGGCCATCGAGCGTCGTCGCCTGCGGGTTCCAGCCGTTCAGCATCGTCTCGCAGCGGCGCCAGTCGTAGCGGTGCAGCCAGTGGTCGCAGAGCGCCCTTACGCGATCGAGCGGTACGCCCTGGCTCCAGTCGCCCACCGTCTCGCGATCGGGCCACCGCGCGCCGGTCAGCCGTCGGCGGAGATCGATTAGCTCAGCTTCGGGAACATGGATGGGCGCGTTGATGATCCGCGCTTCGCTGTCTTGCGTCATCGCCCGGCGCTCTGCGGCCAAGCGGCGACGTTCCTGCCGCCGAAAATGCTGCGTTTCGCGTCGTCGGTGAAGCCTAGATACGGGAAGGCCGGATCGAGCGCACTAGCAGCATCGAGGGCGGCGCGTTGTGGATCAGGCAAGTCGAGCGCCAATGCGGCGACGTTCTCGCGCACCTGCTCCGGCCGACTGGCGCCGAGAAGCAGGGCATCGACGCGCGGCCGATTGATGGTCCAGGCGAGCGCCGCTCTCGCCGGCGGGCAGCCGATGTCCGCGGCGGCCGCCTTCAAGGCATCGAGAGTGCGCCAGTTGCGATCTGTAAACTTGCTTGAGCCCAACGGATTGCCGCCGTTCAGCCGCTCGTTGCCCTCGCGCTTGTCATCACGCCCGTACTTGCCGGTGAGAAAGCCGCCGGCCAGCGGACTCCACGGCACCAGCCCCATGCCGCACTCGGCCGCGAGCGGTACGTGCTCGCGCTCCGCGGTACGCTCGACCAGCGAGTATTCCGCCTGGATCGCGATCGGCCCCGGCAGTCCGCGCTCGGCGGCTAGCACCGCCATCTTGGTCGCGTACCAGGCGGGCACGTCGGACAGCGCGTAGTAGCGGACCTTGCCCGAGCGGACGAGGTCGGTGAACGTCCCAAGCAGTTCCTCGACTGGCGTGGTCATGTCCCAGAAGTGCGACCAGTAGAGGTCGATGTAGTCGGTGCCGAGCCGCCGAAGCGAGGCGTCGACCGCACGCATGACGTTCTTGCGGCCGTTGCCGCCGGCGTTGGGGTTGCCAGGGTCGAGGTTCCAGGTGAACTTGGTCGCGATCACCAGTCGATCCCGCAGACCGCGCTCGGCGACCCACCGGCCCAGCATCTCCTCGCTCCGGCCGCCGCCGTAGACGTCGGCTGTGTCGACGAAGTTGCCGCCGGCCTCCGCATAGGCGTCGAGGATCGCGCGCGCGCCATCCTCCTCTGTGCCCCAGCGCCCAGCACCGAATGTCATGGTGCCCAGCGCGAAGGGGCTCACGACCAGGCCCGATCGGCCGAGCGTGCGGAACGAGGTCAGGTCCATGGGCAGTCCTTCGCGATTTGGCCGATGGGTCGAAGACGGTCGAGCTTCGGGGCTGTCAGGAGGGCCGCATCAGGACGGACTTGGTCTGCATGAACTCGTAGACCGACTCCTCGCCGAGTTCGCGGCCGATCCCCGACTGCTTATAGCCGCCGAACGGCGAGACGACGTCGAGCTCGAAGTGCGTGTTCACCCAGACCATGCCGGCCTTCAACCCGCGCATCATCGTCTGTGCGGTCCCGAGGTCCGACGTCCAGACCGAAGCCGCCAGGCCGTACTCGGTGGCGTTTGCCTTCGCCAGCGCGTCCTCCACCGAGGAGAAGGGGGTGACGCAGCCAACCGGACCGAAAATCTCCTCCCGAACGATCTTCATCTCCGGCGTGGCGTCTGTGACCACGGTCGGCCGGAAGAAGTAGCCTGGTCGATCCAATCGCTCGCCGCCGGTGCGGATCGTGGCGCCTTCGTCGCGTCCGGAGTGGACGTAGTCGGTCACCGTCTTCAGCTGCTTGGCGGAGATGATCGGTCCGACTTGCGTTTCGTCGTCGAAAGGCGAGCCGAGCTTCAGCTTGGACGCGCCTTCGACCAGTTGGTCCACCACGTCCTCGAAAATGCTCTCGTGCACCAACAGGCGGGTGCCTGCGGTGCAGGCCTGGCCGGCGTTCTGGGTGAAGGCGCCGACCGCGATCGGCACGGCCTTTTCCAGGTCCGCGTCGGCGAAGATGACCAGTGGCGACTTGCCGCCGAGCTCGAGGCTGAGCTTTTTCAACCCCTTGGACGCGGTCTGCATGATGTGCTGCCCGACCGCGGTCGAACCGGTAAAGGTGATCATGGCCACGTCGGGGTGCGCGACGAGCGGATCGCCCAGCGCCTCGCCGCGCCCGGTCACCAGGTTGAACACGCCGGGCGGCAGCACCTCCTGGATGATCTCGGCGAAGCGGACACAGGTGAGGGGCGCATCCTCGGCGGGCTTGAGCACCACCGTGTTGCCGGTCGCCAGCGCCACCGCGACCTTCCAGCAGGTGTAGAGGATCGGACCGTTCCGTGGGATGATGACCGCCACCACGCCGTATGGCTCGCGGAGCGTCATCGCCAGCCCCGGACCTTTAGTGGGGATCGTCTGTCCATAGATCTTGGTCGCCCAGCCGGCATAGTACTGGAAGACGTCGATCATCTGGGTCGTGGTCATGACGGAGGACTTGAATGGCATGCCCATCTCAAGGCTGGATATCGCCGCCAGCTCCTCGACATTGGCTTCGATCAGGCTGGCGATCCTGAGGAGGAAGCGCGCCCGGTCGTGGGGACCCACCGCCGCCCAGCTGTCTTTCTCGAACGCGGCGCGAGCCGTCTTCACCGCAGCGTCGACGTCTTCGGCGCCGGCCTCGGCCACTGAGCACAGCGTCTGCTCGGTCGAAGGGTCGACGACCTCCATCGTCCCGCCGGCCCGGGGCGTGACCCAGGCTCCGCCGATGTGGAGCTGCTTGGGGCCGGACGCCACGAACCTTTTGGCGGCGGCGATGTTCTCTTCGGTCGAGGGCATGAGGATCTCTCCTTTCGTTGGATTGCGGTATTAGGTAGCAACCACACCAAGCGCCCGCTCCCGCTAACACGTTGATCTTTATATAATAATTGCCCTCCACAGACAAGGGCGATCCGATGACCGACTACGTGCTTGCGGGCCTTGCGAAGCGCCGTGCCGAGCTGGCTGGCGAAGCTGAAACCCTACGTGCCCGGCTGG
>CAXTUQ010000197.1:0-9471 GCA_964247405.1 uncultured Acetobacteraceae bacterium | reverse complement strand
GGGCAGGCCGAGCGCCGCCAGCACCGCGTGCAGGGTGTCCGGCGCGACGTCGTGCCACTCGCCATGCACATCTCGCCAGCGCGGCGCGATGCCGGCGTGTTCCGCAAGCCGAAGCAGCGGGTCGTCGGTCATCCCGACGTGACCTGCACGACGATGCTGCCGGGCGGCATCGCGGCGAGTTCCGTGCCGGGCGGATGGGCGAATACGGCGCCGCCGGTTGGCGCCCCGGACGATGCCGTCTCATGTCCAAGGTTCAGGGTGATCGCCAATCGCCGGCCGGTGCCCAGCCGCCACTCGGCCTGCACGGCGCCGGTGCCCAGCACCTCCACGTTCAGGCTGCGGCAGCCCGGGATGCCCGGCACGACATGCTTCTGCCGCAACGCGAGCAGGTCCTGCACAAAGGTGAACATGGCAGGATCGGCTTTGTCAGCCACCGAGGCATCAAAGGTCGAGGGCGCGTTGGGGTCCGGGATCGCCGCGCGCCGCGCCTCGTCCTGGAACGCCGCGAAGTGCTTGAACTCGGCCCGGCGGCCCTCCCGCACCAGCTTGGCGAGATCCTCGTTGTGGCTGGTGAAGAACAGGAACGGGTTGCGGGCGGCGTATTCCTCGCCCATGAACAGCATGGGCACGAACGGGCATAGCAGCAGCAGCGCGGTGGCAGCGCGCAGGGCTTGCGGGTCAGCCAAGGTCGTCAGCCGGTCGCCCATCGCGCGGTTGCCGATCTGGTCGTGGTTCTGCAGGCACACGACGAAGGCCGTGGTCGGCAGATGTCCGCTCGGCTCGCCGCGCGGCCGGCCGAGGTGCGGAGACATCTGGCCTTGGTAGGCGAAGCCGTTGGCCAGGCAGTCCGCAAGCAGCGAGGTCGCGTCCTGGAAGTCCTCGTAATAACCCTCGCTTTCGCCGGTCAGCAGGACGTGCATGCAGTGGTGGAAGTCATCAGCCCATTGCGCGTCGAAGCCCTCCGCCGTGGGGCCAGTACGCAACAGGGCCGCGCGGTTGTTCTCGTGCTCCAATACCAAGTGCACCTGCCGGCCCGGCTCGACCGACTCGTGGATCGTGCGGGCGAGGTCGCGCAGGAAGCTTTCCTCGGAGATGGCATGCACCGCGTCGAAGCGGAGGCCGTCGAAGCGGTATTCCATCAACCAGTACAGCGCGTTTTGGGTAAAGTAGTCGCACACCTCCGGCCGCCGGAAGTCGATGGCGGCGCCCCAGGGCGTCGTGATGTCCTGACGGAAAAACGGCTTGGCGTAGGCGTGCAGGTAGGCGCCATCGGGGCCGAAGTGATTGTACACCACGTCGAGCATCACCATCAGCCCGAAGCCGTGCGCGTCGTCGATCAGCGCTTTCAGCTCCCCCGGCGTCCCGTACGCAGTGTCCGGCGCGAAGGGGAGCACGCCGTCGTAGCCCCAGTTACGGCCGCCAGGGAAATCGGCAATCGGCATGATCTCGACGGCGGTGACGCCGAGCTTCCGCAGCTCCGGCAGCCGCTGCCGGATGCCGGAGAAGCCACCCATGGCGCCGGCATGGGCTTCGTACACCACCGCTTCGTGCCAAGGCCGGCCCTGCCAGTTGTTGTTGCGCCATTCGTAACCGCTGGGATCGACCACGACGCTGGGATCGTGCACGTCGGGCGCTTGCAGCCGGGAGGCCGGGTCCGGCACGGCCAAGCCGTCCGGCAGGCGATACCGATACTGCGTGCCCGGGGGCGCCGCGAGCGTCACCTCGTGCCATCCACCCTCCAGCGCCCGCATCGGTTGCGAGGCCTGGCCGTCAATGTCCAGAAAAACCGTTTCGCTCGATGGCGCCCACAGCCTAAACCGAGTCTGGCCGTCCGGGAGCAGCGTCGCGCCGAACGGGAGGGTGTGGGTGTGGTGCATGGGTCATGCCTGCAAGATGAGCGTCGCCAACGGCGGCAGTGTCAGGGAAAGCGAGTTCGGCAGCCCGTGAGACGGCACGGGATCAGCCTGCAACGCGCCGCTGTTGCCAACGTTCGATCCGCCATAGCCCGATGCGTCGGTATTCAGCACTTCCCGCCAGGTGCCGCCGTGCGGCACGCCGACGCGGTACTCGTATCGCGGCACCGGGGTGAAGTTGCAGACGACCAGCGCCGCCGGGCCACCATCGGCCGGCAGGCGCAGGTAGGCGAACACCGAGTTGGCGCTGTCGCCCACCACGACCCATTGAAAGCCGCTGGGATCGCAGTCGCCCTGGTGCAGCGCCGGCATCCGGCGATAGGCCCCGTTCAGGTCGCGCAGCAACGCCTGCATCCCGCCGTTCGGCGCCTGGTCCAGCAGGTCCCAGTCCAGGCCGGTGTCATGGTTCCATTCCCGGTCCTGGGCGAACTCGCCGCCCATGAACAGCAGCTTCTTGCCGGGGTAGGTCCACATGAAGGCGAAGTAGGCGCGCAGGTTGGCGAACTTCTGCCAGGGATCGCCGGGCATTTTCCGGATCAGCGAGCCTTTGCCGTACACGACCTCGTCATGCGATAGCGGCAACGTGAAGCGTTCGGAGAAGGCATAAACCAAGCCGAAGGTGATCTCGTCGTGGTGGTAGCGGCGGTTGACCGGGTTCTCCTGCATGTAATGCAGGGTGTCGTGCATCCAGCCCATGTTCCACTTGAAGTCGAAGCCGAGGCCGCCCTCGTCGGCCCGGCGGGTGACGCCGGGCCAGGCGGTGCTTTCCTCGGCGATCAGCAGCGCGCCGGGGCAGTGCTCGCCGACAGCGCGGCTGAGTTCCTGCAGGAACGCCACCGACTCCAGGTTCTCCCGCCCGCCATACTTGTTTGGCACCCATTCGCCGGCATTGCGGCTGTAGTCGCGATACAGCATGGAGGCGACGGCATCCACGCGCAGCCCGTCCGCGTGGTAGTGCTCCAGCCAGAACAGTGCGCTGGCGATCAGGAAGCCGCGCACCTCGTTGCGGCCGAGATTGAAGATGTAGGTGTTCCAGTCCTGGTGGAAGCCCTCGCGCGGGTCGCCGTGCTCGTAGAGCGGCGTGCCGTCGAAGCGGGCGAGGCCGTGCGCGTCCGTCGGGAAGTGCGCCGGCACCCAGTCCAGGATGACCCCGATGCCCATCAGGTGGCAGCGGTCCACGAAGCTGGCAAACGCCTCGGGCGGACCGAGGCGGGAGCTTGGCGCGAACTGGCCGAGCGGCTGGTAGCCCCAGGAGCCGCCGAACGGGTGCTCCATGATCGGCAGCAGCTCGATATGGGTGAAGCCCATGCCGGCGCAGTAGGGCGCCAAGCGGTCGGCCAGCGCCGCCCATCCGGCGCCGCCCTCAAGCGCCGCGGGCAGCCAGGACGCGGCATGGACCTCGTAGGTCGAAATGGGTGCGGAGGGCGACTGCGCCGCGGCCCGGCGCTGCATCCAGGCCGCGTCGGTCCAGCGCCACGCCGTCGCGGTCGCGACGATGGAGCCGGTCCGAGGTGGCAGCTCGGCCGCCCAGGCGACCGGGTCGGCCTTTTGCGGCAGCATCTCACCGCCGGGGCCGAGCAGTTCGTACTTGTAGATCGTTCCAGCCCCAATGCCCGGGACGAACAAATCCCAGACGCCCGCGCCCATGTGCCGGCGCATCGGGTGGCGGCGCCCGTCCCAGAAGTTGAAGTCGCCCACCACCGAAACGCGGCTGGCATTCGGCGCCCAAACGGCGAAGCGCACGCCGGCGACGCCGTCCATTTCCGCCGGGTGCGCGCCGAGCACATGACCGAGTTCCCGATGCCGGCCCTCGGCCAGGAGATGCAGGTCGAGCGGGCCGAGCGTCGGGGGGAACGCATAGGCGTCAGCCGTCCTGTACGGGCCGAGCGGCGTGTCGAACCGCAGGTCATAGGGCACGTGCTCCGGGATGACGCCGGCCCAGAATCCGTCGGGATGAAGCTGCTGAAGGGTGCCGAGGACCTGGCCGTTGTCGCGGCCGATCACCACGGCGCCGCTGGCGCCCGGCAGGAACGCCCGGACGTTGCACCCGTCCGCGCCGTCGTGCGGGCCGAGCACCGCGAAGGGGTCGCCATGCCGGCCCTGGACGATGGCCTCGACCGCGCCTGCATCCGGCATCGTCATGCCGCGGCCTCCAAGGAAAGCAGCCGCTCGGCGATGCGGTACAGCCCACCCAAAGGAATGCCGATCCAGGTCGGGCGGTTCGCCGCCTCGTACTTGATCTCGTAGGCGGCCTTCTCCAGCAGGAACAGGTCAAGCAGCGACGGCTCCGCCTCCGGCGGCACCCAGCGCGGCTCGGCGTCGGCGAGCACGGCGCCGTAGGCCTCAAGGAAGGACGCCGAAGCGCGCTCGCGGAACTGCTGCAGAATGGCCTGGCGCCGTTCCGTCGCGGTTTCCGACGCGGCCACCCGGCCCGGCGCCGCGGCAGCGGCAGCGTAGTCGAAGGAGCGCAACAGCCCCGCCACATCGCGCAGCGGGCACGACTTGGCCCGGCGCTGCTCCATGGTGCGCGCCGGCTCCCCCTCGAAGTCGATGATGTAGGCGTCGCCTTGCACGACCAGCACTTGCCCCAGGTGGAAATCGCCATGCACCCGGACGTTCAGTGCGCCCCCGCCCTGCTGGGCGAGGCGCCCGGCGGCTTGGGACAACGCCTCTGCATGGTCCAGCAGGGTTGCGGCCTGATGGGCGGCGGTTGCGTCCGGCCACTCCTTCACGTCGCGCAGCATCCCCACGGCGCTCTCGATCTGCTCGACGGCGCCGGCGGCCCATTCGGACAGGATCGCGTCATCGACCGGCTCCGGATGGAACTCGGGCCGCTCCGTCGGCTGCGACAGCGCGGCATGGAGCTCGCCGAGCCGGGTGCCGATGTTGCGGGCGAACACCTCATAGGCGGCGAAGATGTCGGTCGCCTCCGCTTCCGCATCCTGCCCGCCCATCGCCGGCCCGACCAGCGCCGCCTCCTCAACCACGCGGGCGAGATAGTCGAGCGTGTAGGTCCAGCCGTCGCCCTGGTTGCGGACGAAGCCCTGGGCCAGGCCCACCGTGTGCGGCGTGCCGTCGGCATCGACGCGCACGACTTCGCCGAACAGCGGCGCGGTGTTGCCGAAGCCGCGCTCGGTCAGGTAGCCGGTCATCTCCGCCTCCGGATGCACCCCGGCCAGCACGCGGCGCACCAGCTTCAGCACCAGCGCGTCGCCGACGATCAGCGACGAGTTGGACTGCTCGGCGGACAGGCGGCGGATCTCGGCGTCGTCGGCCAGAGTCAGTTCCGCCATCCGCGAGGAGGGCACGAAGCGCAGCTCCCCGTCGTCGAGCGGCACCGCCGCGCCGTCTCGGAGGCCGGCGATCATGCCGCGCGCCATGGCATCCAAGGCGAACGCGTCGGTGAGGTAGCCGACCCGCGGACCCCGGCGCACCCGGGTCAGCGCAAGCTGCTGCGCCAGTGCGCCCGAGGTCTCGTCCTCCCAGGCGACGCCGAGCGGCAGCACGTAGCGCTCGGCGCGGCCAGGCAGGGCGGCCTCGACCTCCGCGAACATGACGCCGCCGCCAGTGCCGGGCATCGGCGCGGCGTAGGCCAGGCGCACGCCTTCCAGCCGCTCGGTCTTGGACGCGAACCAGCGGCGCTTGGGCAGGTAGGCCGGCAACGCCTCCCGCTCCAGCACGCCGCGGCCCTGGATGTTGAGGATGTCGGCGAGGCCGGCGCGCATGACCAAGGTTGCGTACTCCGGTAGCGGTTCCGGCGGGGCCGCGTGCCAGGATGGCAACTGCGCCTCGGCCGCCAAAAGGAACCAGAAAAAGCCGTAGGGCGGCAGGGTGAGCAGGTAGGTGAGCTGCCCGACCGGCGGGAACACCGAGCCTCCGACGATGTCAACTGGCACCCGCCCGGCAAAGGCCGACAGGTCCAGCTCAACCGCCTGGGCGGTGCGCGACAGGTTGCTGACGCACAGGATGGTCTCGGTGTGCCCGTCCTCCGCCGTCCATTCGCGCAGGTAGGCGAGGATCTTGCGGTTGCCGGGGTAAAGGAAGCGTTGCGTGCCGCGGCCGAACGCCCGGTGGCGGCGGCGGACCGCCAGCATCCGCCGGGTCCAGTTCAGCAGCGAATGCGGGTCACGCGACTGGGCCTCCACGTTGACGGCGCCTCGACGTTCACCGCCTGGAAGCCGAAATTGGCATCCATGATCGGCGGCAGCACGAGTTGCGCCGGGTCGGCGCGGGAAAAGCCGCCGTTGCGGTCCATCGACCACTGCATCGGCGTGCGCACCCCGTCCCGGTCGCCCAGGAAGATGTTGTCGCCCATGCCGATCTCGTCGCCGTAGTAGATGACGGGCGTGCCGGGCATGGATAGCAGGAGGCCGTTCATCAACTCGATGCGCCGCCGGTCATGCTCCAGCAGCGGCGCCAGGCGGCGGCGGATGCCGAGGTTGATTCGGGCGCGGCGGTCGGCGGCGTAGGTGTTCCAAAGATAATCGCGCTCCCCCGACGTGACCATCTCCAGCGTCAGCTCGTCGTGGTTGCGCAGGAACACCGCCCATTGACAATTGCCGGGGATTTCCGGGGTTTGCCGCATAATGTCGGTGATCGGGAAACGGTCCTCCCGTGCGATGGCCATGTACATGCGCGGCATCAGCGGGAAGTGGAACGACATGTGGCACTCGTCACCCTCGCCGAAGTACTGCTGCGCGTCTTCCGGCCACTGGTTCGCCTCCGCCAGCAACATGCGGCCCGGCGCGTAACGGTCCATCTCGGCGCGGATCAGCTTCAGGACCGCGTGGGTTTCCTGCAGGTTCTCGTTGTTGGTGCCCTCGCGCTCGACCAAGTAGGGCACGGCGTCGAGGCGGAGACCGTCGATGCCGAGATCCAGCCAGAAGCGCATGATGGAGAACACGTCTTCCAGCACGGCCGGGTTGTCGAAATTGAGGTCGGGCTGGTGCGAATAGAAGCGGTGCCAGTAATACGCCCCGGCCACTGGGTCCCAGGTCCAGTTGCTGGTTTCGCTGTCGATGAATATGATGCGGGTGCCGGCATACTTCTCGTCGCTATCGGACCATACGTAGCGTTCGCGTTCCGGGCTGCCCGGCGGGGCCAGCCGGGCCGCCTGGAACCAGGGGTGCTGGTCGGAAGTGTGGTTGATGACCAGTTCGGTGATCACCCGCAGCCCGCGGCTGTGCGCGGCCTCGATGAACCGCCGCACGTCCTCCAGGTTGCCGTAGTCTACGTGCACGCTTTGATAGTCGGCGATGTCGTAGCCGTCGTCGCGGCGGGGCGACGGGTAGAACGGCAGCATCCAGATCGCGGTGACGCCCAGCTCCGCGACGTAGTCGAGCTTCTCCAGCAGGCCGCGGAAGTCGCCCACGCCGTCGTTGTTCGCGTCGAAGAACGATTTGAGATGGAGCTGGTAGATGATCGCGTCCTTATACCAGAGCGGCTCCTCGATGGCGGGCAAAGGTTGGGCGGGGTGAGCCGTGGCGAGCGGGGCTGCGGCGAGCGGGGCGTCCGGCAACAGGGAAGTGCTAATGGTCGTTCTCACTCGGTTGCGTTACGAATTCGCCAGATGGCGTAAGGCCGGTCCGGCGTCAACGTGATGCGTTGCGTACGGTCCGTCCAGCGGAACTGCCGGCCTCCGAGCAGATCGGTCACGTCGCAGGTCGCCGGAATGCCAAGCTCGGCATATTGCGAGAAGCGTGGGTCCATGCTGATGGCGACCAGCAGGACGTTGGACCGGTCCTTCGTCGCCTTCTCGAAGAACAGCACCTGGTCCGCGCTGGATGGCAGGAAGGTGACGCCCAGGTGCGAATGCAGCGCCGGGTTGAGCCGGCGTATGGCGTTGAGCTGAGTGATCTCCGCCACGATGTTGCCGGGGCGGTCCCAGTCCCAGGCGCGGAGCTGATACTTCTCGCTGTCCAGGTACTCCTCCTTGCCCGGAATGGGCGTGCCTTCGCACAGCTCGAACCCGTTGTAGACGCCCCACAGGCCGGACAGCGTGGCGGCCAAGGCGGCGCGGATCAGGAAGCCGGGGCGGCCGGAGGTTTGCAGGAACACCGGGTTGATGTCCGGCGTATTGACGAAGAAGTTCGGACGGAAGAACTCCCGCGGCGGCCCCTCCGTCAGTTCCGTCAGGTACTCCTGGAACTCCGCCTTGGTGTTGCGCCAGGTGAAATAGGTGTAGGACTGCGAGAAGCCGACCTTGGCGAGGCGGTACATCACCTTGGGGCGGGTAAACGCTTCGGCCAGGAAGATCGAGTCGGGGTAGCGGGCCTGCACCTCGGCGATCATCCATTCCCAGAACGGCAGCGGCTTGGTGTGCGGGTTGTCCACCCGGAACACACGGACGCCCTGGCCGGCCCAGTACAGCACGGCGTCGCGCAGCTCGTTCCACAAGCCGGGGATCGCGCCCGGTGCATAGAAATCGACGTTGACGATGTCTTCATACTTCTTCGGCGGGTTCTCCGCGTAGCGGATCGAGCCGTCCGGCCGCCAGTTGAACCACTCGCGGTGCCGCTTCAGCCAGGGGTGGTCGGGCGAGCACTGGATGGCGAAGTCGATGGCAAGCTCCAGCCCATGCTCCGCGCAGGCGGCGCGCAGGTGCTGGAAATCCTCGACCGTGCCGAGTTCGGGGTGCAGCGCGTCGTGCCCGCCCTCGGACGAGCCGATCGCGTAAGGGCTGCCGGGATCATCGGGGGCCGGCGTCAGCGAGTTGTTGCGGCCCTTGCGGTTGGTCCGGCCGATGGGATGGATCGGCGGGAAATACAGCACGTCGAACCCCATGTCGCGGATTCGCGGCAGATGGCGCTCCACGTCGGCGAAGGTGCCGTGCCGGTCGGGGTCGTCGCTCATCGAGCGCGGGAACACCTCGTACCAAGCGGCGAAGCCCGCCGCGACCCGCTCGGCCTGCACGGGAATCGGGTCGAGCGTGGCGGCGAGCGGGCGGTCGTCGGCGCTTGCCATTAGCGCGGCCACCTCGGGCGACAGCAGGGTTTCCCGCTGCGCGTCCGCGTCCTGCTGGCCCAGGGTCTTGACGAGCCGGGTCAGCGCCGCTTTGGACGCGGGAGCGGCCCGCGCCTCGGCTTGCGCCACCAGCAAGGCGCCTTCCCGCACTTCAAGCGCGGTGGGCACGCCGGCCGCGTGCTTCTTGGTCAGCTCGTCGGCAAAGGTGGCGTAGGCGTCGCGCCAGGCTTGGACGGCATAATGGTGCATGCCAAGCTGCCGCAACGGGAAGGCGGCGATCCACCGGTCGTTGACGAGAGGCCGCATCGGCACCTCGTGCCACTCCTGCTCGCCGGGGCCGCGCCAGCGCAGCACGGCGGCCAGCTTGTCATGACCGTCGGCGATGATGTCGGCCTCGACCTCGACCAAGTCGCCCACGGTGCGCCGCGACGGGAACCGGCCGCCATCGACGCAAGGCGATGGGGCCTCGACTGCCAGGCGTGGCTGGCGGGCCGCCTGCTCGGCGCCTCCCGCCGGCTGCGGGCTGGGAAGCGGCAGGGCAGGGGCGGTGAACGCCATCAGGGTGCCGGGCGGCAGCGTCAGCACCGACGCCGCG
>CAXTUQ010000196.1:652-9476 GCA_964247405.1 uncultured Acetobacteraceae bacterium | reverse complement strand
GCGTCACCTGGCCCGGCGAGCGCGTGATCGACGGCGCGCTGGACGCGCCCGCGCGGTCGGTGCTGGACTGGGCGGCGGCGGGGGCCGTGGTGTCGTTCCTGTCCGTCGCGCTGAACGTTGGCATCCTGTATGTCGTGCCGCGCTACTTCATGGTGACGGCGGCGATGGCGGCGGTGCCCGTCGCGGTGGCGGGGTCGGCGCTGGCGCGGGCGCGGCCTGGGATGGGGGGGCTGCTGGGGGCTGGGTTCGCTGCGTCCTGCCTGGGGCTGCTTTACCTGGAGAACACCGAGCCGATGTTTGCCGAGCAGCGCGCGGCGGCGTTCATCGCCGGGCAGCCCGGCACGGTTTACATGGACGCGGAGACGGGTTGGCGCACCCGCGCGCTGCTGATCCGGCCGGGCCTGCTGGACCGCGTGACAAGCGGACCGCCGCCGCCGGGCGCACTGGTGGCGGCGGAGGCCGATGCGACGGAAGCCGAAGCGACGGAGGCCTGCTGGCGCGCCCCTGCTTGCCCGCAGCGTGCGACGGCGCTGGCCTTCCAACCCGGCCCGGGCTGGACGGAGGTTGCGCGCTACGACCCGCCGCGCCGTGCCTTGGGTGCGTGGCTGCGCGGGATCGGGGTGGCGCAGTTGATGCCGCCCGATATCCTGCGCAAGATCGAGCAGCCCGGCCGCGCGCTTGTGGTTTACCGCACGCCGGTGTCGTGAGCCAGTTGGACTTGCCCCAGACGCAACCTGCGAGGTCGCGATGATCAACAATCTATGCATCCTGTTCAGCCTGGCGATGGTCGTTTATGTCGTTGTCCGGGCGTCCACGCTGGACGCGAAGCGGCCGTGGTTTGAGAAGGCGACGCCCATGGACGAGACGTCCGGCAGTGCGCGCCCTCCGGCGCGGGCGCGACGCTGAGGCCCCATGCGCGACCTTGCCATCGTCCTGACCTACGTGAGCTTCCTCACGCTCGGCACCATGTCGCCGTTCGTGCTGTCGCTGGGCTACGTGTGGGTGGACCTGTTCGCCCCGCAGTTCCTGGGCTGGTCGCCGCTGTCCTTCATCCCGGTTTCCTTCGTCATAGGGGCGGCGGCGGTGGCGGCCTACCTGTTGCTGGATCGGCGCGAGCCGCCCCGGATCACCTTGCCGACGCTGCTGTTCCTCACGATCGGCCTTTGGATCACCGCGACCACGTCCTGGGCGGCGCTGCCGGACGCAAGCTGGGCAAAGTGGGACGTGGCGTTCAAGGCGTTGATGTTCGCGGCCTTTATCCCGTTCGTCGTCCGCTCGCGGGTGCAGATCGAGGCGTTCGTGCACGTCTACATCTTCTCGATGTCCGCCCACATCCTGCCGTGGGCGGTGAAGACGGTCGTCTCCGGCGGCGGCTACGGGCAGTCGCTCGGCCTGCTCGGCTCGAACGTGATCTGGTTGTCGGAGAGCAGCGCGGTTGCGACCATCGGCATCATGCTCCTGCCGCTGCTGCTGACGCTGCGCCGGCATTCGCTGCTGCTGCCGCCGGGGCGCATCCGCGACGTGATGTATCTCGGGACGGCGTTCGGTGGGCTGTTCGCGTCCATCGGCACGTTCGCTCGGACGGCCATCGTGGGCCTGGGCGTGCTCGGGGTCACGATGTTCCTGCGCTCGAAGCGCAAAGCCGTGTTCTTGCTGGCAGCGGCCGTGGTGGGCGCCGGGCTGTTCGCGGTGACGTCGGACAAGTGGACGGCGCGGATCAGCACGATCGAGGACTACGCGAACGAGAACTCGGCGTATGTGCGTATCCTGGTGTGGCGCTGGACGCTCGGCTACGTGGCGCAGCACCCGTTCGGCGGCGGCTTCCGGGTGTGGCTGACCGACCACATCGTGACCGAGAGCACCGGCCCGAACGTGCCGGCAACGGAGCAAACCGGCCGGGCGTTCCACAACATCTTCTTCGCGGTGCTGGGGGAGCACGGGTATCCCGGCCTGTTCCTGTACGGGCTGCTGATCATCGTGCTGTTCGCGTCGCTGCAGCGGGTCATCAAGCTGACGGCGCCGCATCCGGCGCACGAGTGGGCGCATGACCTGGCCAAGGCGCTGCAGATCACCATCGCGGTGCTGCTGGCCTGCGGCAACTTCATCGACATCAGCTTCGAGCCGCTGGTCTGGTACTTGTTCACCATGGTGGTGTGCCTGCGCGAGTACGTGCGCCGGGTGGTGCCGGCGCCGGAGACGAAGATGAGCGAGGTGGCGCGAGGCCGGGCACCGCTGCCGGTATAATACTGAGCTACAATCAAATTGTTGCAGCATTGATATAGAAAATAACAGCCGGATCAGAGACGCCTGCTGATCCTTCTATGAAGCTGCGTGAACGCCGGCACGAAAAGAATCAGTTCATTTTGGACAGTTCTGCGGTATCAGGCCCAATGACTCCGCAGCAAAGCGTCTCAACTGGTCAATCCGTCACGCCGAGACATCAACCCGGCGTAGATACGGACACAAGGTCCACGCGCTTCGGGATTGCGGGCGCGAAGGATGCGGCGGCATCGCCGGGCCGGCGCTTGCCGGAACTCGATGCGCTGCGCGGCCTTGCGGCCGTCGTCGTGTTGCTGCATCACAGCCTGCTGTCCGCCAATCTCCTGAGCGGGCGGCTCGGCCTGTGGCTGAGTGCGACACCATTGCAGCCGATCCAGATGGGACGCCCGGCAGTGCTGTTCTTCTTCATGCTCAGCGGCTTCGTGCTGACGAGGTCGCTGCGCAGCCGGGGCTTCGTGCTGTCCGTCCGGTCATGGGCCGTCTGGGCCGCGCAGCGCACGATCCGTTTGTGCCTGCCCGTCGCAGGTTGCGTGGTCCTTTCCGCAATCCTCCATGCAGCGTTCTTCGACGGCACTTGGCCGACACAGGGGCCTTGGCTTGAGGGAGCCTGGCCGCAACACCCGCCGACACTGGTGTCGGTTGCCTCGCAGAGCCTGCTGCTCGCGTTGGGCACCGGCTACACGTTGAACAACGCGCTGTGGAGCCTTGTGCACGAATGGCGCTTTTCGATGCTCCTCCCCATCGTGCTCGCGATGCCTGTGCTTGGGTTCCGGGGCACGGCGTCGCTGATTCTTGCCGCTGCGGCAGCATCAAGCTGGGCGGCCGGCCCGTTCGGCTCGACCATGTACGTCGGCGCAACCGTGATCGAGACCGCCAAGGCGACGCTGTACTTCTCGTTGCCGTTCGTCGTCGGCATGGCGCTTGAAATCGGCGACGCCGCGAGGCGGCCGGCAGACCGCTGGACGACCGTGCTTGGCCTCGCCGCCGTGTCGGGCCTGTGCCGAAACGGCAGCGATTATGCCACGTTCATCGGCTCCGCGATCCTGATCTGGCTTGCCTTGCAGCCCGGCTTGCTGCGACGGATGCTGCACCATTCGGCATTGCAGTTCCTCGGCACGATCTCCTTCAGCCTTTACCTGATCCATGTGCCGGTTGTTGTGGCGCTGCAACACGGGCTGCATCGCCAACTGCCCCCTGCGGCCATATGGGCCACCGGGATTGCTGCCAGCCTGCTGGCGGCATGCCTGTTCTATTGGATGATCGAACGGCCTGCGCACCGGTTGGCGCGGCGCGTCGACCGGATAGCCTGACCTAACCCGCCCGTGCCCGCCAGGTCAGGGTCGAGCCGACGGCGTAGTTCCACACGAGGCTCATCGCCGCCCCGGCCAGCCCGGCATGCCACCAGTCCTGATGCCCCGCCTGCACCAGGAGGGCGGAAACGCCGAGGTTGGCCCAGGCCCCCACGCCGCAGACCAGCCCGAACACCAGCAGGCCGCGCAGCAGCGCCGGGCCGCGCAGGCGGCGGTCGCGGAAGGTGAAGCGGTTGTTCAGGGTGAAGTTGCCGGCGATGGCGCAGGCCGTGGCGGCCGCCTGCGCCGCGCCGAACGACAGGCCGCCCAGGGTCAGCCCGAGCCGCAGCACGGCCAAGTGCGCAGCAAGGCCCAACAGGCCGATGGCCGCGAACAGCACGAAGCGCACCGGCAGGAGGCCGCCCAGCAGCTTGTCCAGCAGCAGCAGCAGGAAATCCAGCAGCACCCCGGCGTCGAGCTTGCTCGTGCCCGCGACACGGGTGCGGAAGCGGTAGGGCAGCTCCCGCACCCGCGGCGGCTCGGGCATGGAGGCGAGCAGGTCGAGCAAGACTTTGAAGCCGATGGCGGACAGGCCGCGCGCGGCGCGGTCGAACACGGGCCGGGGCAGCATGAAGAAACCGCTCATGGGATCGGCGACCTCCGTCCGCAGCACCAGGCGGCCGACCCGGGTGGCGAGGCCGGACAGGCTGGCCCGGCGGCGGCTCCAATCGCCGAGGTCGCCGCCGGGCACGTAGCGGCTGGCGACCACGATATCGACCGGCTCGGCTTGCAGGATGCCGAGCATCCGGGGCAGCAGCGACTCGTCGTGCTGCTGATCGCCGTCGATGGCGGCGACGAAGGGGGCGATGGAGCAGCCGACGCCCTCGATGAAGGCGGAAGCGAGGCCGCGGCGGTTCATGCGGTGCAGCAGGCGGATGCGGGCGTCCCCCCGCCCGATGGCGGCCACGGCGTCCCGGGTGCCGTCGGTGCTGTCGTCGTCCACGAACACGGCTTCCCATGCCACGCCGTCGAGGGCCGCACGCAGGCGGGCGACCATGGGGGTGATGTTGTCGCGCTCGTTCAGCACGGGCACCACGACGCAGAGCGTGGGGGCCGGCGGCGGCCCGGCGTCAAGCGGCGGCTCTGGAAGGGTTCGCAAGGGGTCGAGCTTCGCCATATCGCGGGTTGTAGGTTAGCATCCGCCGCCCGGCCAGTTTTTCAGGGACCCCGACCATGCCTGACACGCCGCTCCCTCCCGATCTTGACCTTGACCTGCTGGGGGCGCTGCGCGGCGTCGTGGGGGAGCGCGGGCTGCTGACCGCGCCGTCCGACACCGCGCCATACTGCGAGGACTGGCGCCGGCTGTACCAGGGCCGGACGCAAGCGGTGGTGCGCCCGGCGGATACGGCGGAGCTTGCGGCGGTGGTCCGGCTGTGCGCGGAACGCCGGGTGCCGGTGGTGCCGCAAGGGGGCAACACCAGCATGGTCGGCGGCGCGACGCCGTCCGAGGACGGGAAGCAGGTCGTGCTGTCGCTGGCGCGGATGAACCGGGTGCGGGCGGTCGATCCCGTGGACATGACGATGGTGGCGGAGGCCGGCGTGCCGTGGCGCGCGGCGCAGGACGCGGCGGCGGAGGCCGGGTGCCTGCTGCCGCTGTCGATCAGCTCGGAGGGCACGGCGCAGGTGGGCGGCATCCTGTCGGCCAACGCCGGGGGCAACAACACGCTGCGCTACGGCAACGCGCGGGACCTGGTGCTGGGGCTGGAGGTCGTGCTGCCGGACGGACAGGTGTGGGACGGGCTGCGGGCGTTGCGCAAGGACAACACGGGCTATTGCCTGCGCCAGCTTTTCGTCGGCGCGGAGGGCACGCTCGGCATCATCGCCGCCGCCGTGCTGAAGCTCGCGCCGCGCCCCGTGGAAACCGAGGTGGCGCTGTGCGCCGTGCCGAGCGCCGCCGCCGCGTCCGAGCTGTGCCGGCGGTTCCAGGCGCACGACCCGGCGGCCGTGCAGGCGTTCGAGTACATGTCCGGCGCCGGCATGGGCTTCGTGCTGCGCCACATCCCGGGCGCCACCCTGCCGCTCGCGGAGCCGGCGGCACACTACGCGCTGGTGGAGCTGGCGACGCCGCGCGCCGGCGCCCGGCTGCGGGAGGCGCTGGAAACCGTGCTGGAGCGGGCGCTGGAGGACGGGCTGGTGCTGGACGCGGCGCTGGCCGACAGCGAAGCGCAGCGCCAGGCGATCTGGAAGCTGCGGGAGGAGCACGCGGAAGCGCAGAAGCGCGAAGGCGCCAGCGTGAAGAACGACGTGTCGGTGCCGGTGAGCCGGGTCCCGGCGCTGATCGAGCAGGCGACGGCGGCGTGCGAGGCGCTGATCCCCGGGGTCCGCGCCGTGCCGTTCGGCCACCTGGGCGACGGCAACATCCACTTCAACCTGGAGCAGCCGGAAGGCTGGGACGCCGCCGCGTTCCTTCAGCAGAGCCATGCGATCATGGAGGCGGTGAACGCCGTGGTGGCCCGGCTCGGCGGCAGCTTCTCGGCGGAGCACGGGGTGGGGCGGCTCAAGCCCGGCATGATGCCGGAGTGGCGCGGGGGGGCGGAACTGGACGCGATGCGGCGGATCAAGGTGGCGTTGGACCCTTGGGGGGTGATGCACCCTGGGAAGGTGCTGCGGTAATTCCTTCTTTGGGGTTCCAGTGCCGACCCGTGCGGTCTAAGATGGACACGAATCCAAGAAGGCCTCGGTCGCATTGGAGAGGTTGTCATGTCCGTTGTTCCAGCACGAGGCCGGCATCCTGCCGGCCGCGGTTCTGAGTCCCTGGTCAGCCAGCCGGCTGGGATGGACGGCGTGACGCAGGCCCGTCCTTGACCAAGATCGACGTGGTGCTGAACCGCGCGGCCAACGGCCTTGCCGGGCTTGCTGGATTCGAAGTGGTCGCACGATGGCGGCTACGCCGCCTGGCCCATGCCCGGCGGTTGCGGGCGCTTCTCGAGCATTTTGGCATCACGTCCGTGATTGACGTCGGCGCCAACGCCGGGCAGTTCCGCGACCAGATGCGCGACGAGGTCGGGTTCGCCGGGCCGATCTACTCCTTTGAGCCTGACCCAGCCCTGGCGGCGGCGCTGGCGCGGCGGGCGGCTGCGGACCCGGCGTGGACGGTGTTTCCCTGCGCGCTCGGCGCCGCGGCGGGAACGATGACGCTCAACGTCATGGAGAATTCGGAGTACAACTCATTCCACGCGCCTGACGCCCGGGAGGCCGGCCACGCTGCAAACGGCAACCGGGTCATGCGGACGGTGGAGGTGGAGGTGCGGACGCTCGACGCGGCTGCCGCCAGCCTCCCGGACCTTGCCCGCGCCTTCTTGAAAATCGACACGCAAGGTTTCGACCTTGAGGTGCTGAAAGGTGGGAACGCGGTCGCGCGGCAGGTTCCGGTGGTGCAGACCGAAGTGTCGCTCAAGAAGCTGTATTCCGGCAGCCCGTCGATGCAAGACTCGGTCGCGGCATTCGGCGAGTTGGGTTTCACCATTGCCGACTTGTTCCTGATCTCAATGGACAGCGGGCACCGTGCGGTCGAGTTCGATTGCATCATGGTGCGGGATGCGCGCGAGGCCACAGCGCAGGGCTAAGCAACCTCGTGCAAGTTGGGACACGCATGCTCAGGATCGTAGGGCGGATAAGCGAGGCGCCATCCGCCTCCCGTTCGCACCGCCAGGCGGCGCATGGCGCTCCGCTTATGCGCCCTACACGTCCGGGTTGGCCCAGCCATCCATGGCCCAAGCTGCAAAAGGCTGCTTAGGCGTGCACCAGGCGAAGGACGGGCACCTCCGCAGGGTGTGCCGGCGCGGGGAGGATTGCGGCGGCCCGGACAGGCGCGCGCCGCCCGGCGCTTCCGCCCCGGCGGCCGTTGCTCTAATCCTGCGCCATGCGACGCTCCCTCCTGTCCCAGCTCGACCGCTACGTCCTCCGCCAGCTCGCCGCCGCCCTGGTGGCGGCGACCGGGGGGCTGGTGGCGCTGATCTGGCTGACGCAGAGCCTGCGCTTCGTCGAGCTGGTGGTGAACCGCGGCTTGTCGTTCGGCACGTTCCTGCACCTGACGGGGCTGCTGATCCCGAACTTCGTCGCGGTGATCCTGCCGATCACCACCTTTGTCGTGGTGCAGTTCGTGTACCAACGGCTGGCGGGGGACCGGGAGCTGACGGTGATGCGGGCGGCCGGGCTGTCGCCCATGGCGCTGGCGCGGCCGGCGCTGGTGTTGGCGGGGGTGGTGGTGGCGCTGTGCTACTGGCTCAACGTCTTGGTCGTGCCGGTCAGCTACACGGCGTTCCGCGAGCAACAGTTCGAGATCCGCAACCGCTTGGCGGCGTTCCTGCTGCAGGAGGGCGTGTTCACCCCGGTGTCCGACGACCTCACGGTGTATGTCCGCAGCCGCGACCCTGACGGCACGCTGCGCGGCATCCTGGTGGAGGACGAGCGGCAGAAGAACAGCCGGGCCACCATCCTCGCCGAACGCGGGCGGCTGGTGAACGGGCCGGCCGGGCCGCGCGTGCTGCTGGAAGCCGGCAGCCGGCAGGAGATCGACCGCAGCAGCGGGCGGCTCAACGTGCTGACCTTTGCCGAGAACTCCATCGACCTCGCCAGCAGCAGCAAGAACAGCGAGCAGCGGTATCGGGACGCCACGGAGATGTCGCTCGGCGAGCTGATGCACCCCGACGCGACCATCAGCCCGCGGGACGTGGGCAAGCTGCTGGTGGAGGCGCACCGGCGGCTGTCGGCGCCGCTGACCGCCATGAGCTTCGCGCTGGTGGCGCTGCTGTCGGTGCTGACCGGGTCGTTCCAGCGGCATGGCAACGTGTTGCGCCCGCTCGCGGCGGTGCTGACGGTGGTGGCGCTGCTGGCGCTGGGCCTCGCCACCGCCAACCTGGCGGCGCGGCAGACCGAGCTGATTCCGCTGATCTGGCTTCATGCCACCTTGCCCGGCGTCGTCTGCGCCTGGCTGCTGCTCGGGCCGCAGGCGCTGGCCGGGCGGCGCACGGCGCGGCGGCCGGTGGCCGGGCTGAGCCGCGCCGGGCTGTAGGGAGCGCGCCGTGGCCGTCACGCTGTCGCTGTATATCGCCCGGCAGTTCCTGCTGGCCGTGCTCGCCATGCTGGCGGCGCTGTCCGGCATCGTGTCGCTGTTCGACTTCATCGAGCTGCTGCGCCGCTCCGCCACCAAGCCCGACGCGACGTTCGGCTTGGTGACGCAGATCGCGGGCTTG
>CAXTUQ010000196.1:0-642 GCA_964247405.1 uncultured Acetobacteraceae bacterium | reverse complement strand
ATGCAGATCCTGCCGTTCGCAGTGCTGCTGGGGGGCATCCTCGCCTTTTGGCGGCTGACGCGCAGCAGCGAATTGATCGTGGCGCGGGCGTCGGGCGTGTCGGCGTGGCAGTTCCTGTCGGCGCCGCTGCTTTGCGCCACCCTGCTGGGAGCCTTGGCGACGGGGGGGATCAGCCCGCTGTCCTCCGTGATGCTGGCGCGGGCGGAGGTGCTGGACAACGCCTACCTCCGCACCGGCGGCGGGCCGATGGCGCTGCAAGGCGGGCAGTTGTGGCTGCGGCAGTCCGACGGGGAGCTGGACCCGGCGGGCGTCGCGATCCTGCACGCGCGGGGGGTGACGCTCAAGGGCAAGGACCTGGTGGGGCGGGAGGTCAGCGTGTTCCGCCTGGACGGCGCCGACCGGCTGCTGAGCCGGATCGAGAGCACGCGGGCGACGCTCGGGCGCGGCTACTGGGCGCTGGAGGACGCGCGGCGGATGACGGCGGACCACCTGCCGGAGCCGATCGGGGCGACGCGGCTGCCGACGGACTTGACGGTGGGCCGGGTGCAGGAAAGTTTCGCCAGCCCCGACACGCTGTCGGTGTGGACGCTGCCGGACTTCATCGGATTGTTGGAGCGGTCGGGGTTCTCGGCGATCCGGCAC
>CAXTUQ010000195.1:0-9530 GCA_964247405.1 uncultured Acetobacteraceae bacterium | reverse complement strand
CGGCGACGGCGACCCGGATCGCCGTTTCCAGCACGCCGGGCATCTGCTCGGGGGTGGACACCATCTCGCAGTAGTGGCTGCATTCCCGGAACAGGTTCTGCGGATGGGTTTCCTGGAAGTAGTTGCGGCCGATCTCGGCACCGGGGATCTGCGCCGCGATGGCCAGCACCGGCACGCGGGAGCGGTGGCAGTCGAACAGCCCGTTGATGAGGTGCAGGTTGCCCGGCCCGCAACTGCCGGCGCACACCGCCAGGCTGCCGGTCAGGTGCGCTTCCCCGCCGGCGGCGAAGGCGGCGACCTCCTCGTGCCGGGTGTGCACCCAGTCGATGCCGCCGTGCTTCCGCAAAGCCTCGGTGAGCGCGTTCAGGCTGTCGCCGGCCACGCCGTAGATGCGGCGGACCCCGGCGGCATGCAGCGCCTCGATGACCAGTTCGGCGACGTTCTGCTTGCTCATGCGGGGTCTCCTGCTGGGGATGACGGGTCAGGCGCCGGCGAGGCCGTGGCCGACCATGCCCCGGGGGTCCACGACCTTGTCGTAGGTGGCCTCGTCCACGTCGCCGGACTTGAGCGCGGCCTCCTTGAGCGTGCTGCCGTCCTTCATCGCGGCGTGGGCGATGCGGGCCGCCTTCTCGTAGCCGATCACCGGGCTGAGCGCGGTCACGAGCATCACGCTCTCGGCGACGTAGTGGGCGATGCGCTTCTCGTTCAGCTTCGTCCCCTCGACGGAGTGGAGCCGGAACTTCTCGCAGCCGTCGCCCAGGATGCGGGCGGAGTGCAGGACGTTGTTGATGATGATCGGGCGCATCGCGTTCAGCTCGAAGTTGCCCTGGCTGCCGGCGAAAGCCACCGCCGTGTCGTCGGCGATCACCTGGATGGCGATCATCACGACCGCCTCGCACTGCGTCGGGTTCACCTTGCCCGGCATGATGGACGACCCCGGCTCGTTGTCCGGCAGCAGCAGCTCGCCGAAACCGCAGCGCGGGCCGGAGGCGAGCCAGCGCATGTCGTTGGCGATCTTCATCACCGCGACCGCCAGGCCGCGCAGCGCCGCGCTGGCCCGCACCATGGCGTCGAGCGAGCCTTGCGCCATGAACTTGTTGGGCGCGGTGACGAACGGCTTGCCGGTCATCCGGGCGATCTCGGCGGCGACCTTGGCGCTGAAGCCGGGCGGCGCGTTCAGCCCGGTGCCGACCGCGGTGCCGCCCACCGCCAGCTCCAGCAGGCCGCCCCGGCTGTGCCCGATCTCCGCCATGCAGGCGCGGAGCTGGGCGGCGTAGCCCGACCATTCCTGGCCGACGGTCAGCGGCACCGCGTCCTCCAGGTGGGTGCGGCCGATCTTGACGATGTCTTTCCAGGCCTCCGCCTTGGCCTCGATCTCCTTCGCCAGCGCCTCCACCTGCGGCAGCAGGCGGGTGTCGATCTCGATGAGGACGGCGATGTGCATGGCGGTCGGGAAGGTGTCGTTGCTCGACTGCCCCATGTTCACGTCGTCGTTGGGCGCGACCGGCTCCTGGCTGCCCAAGGCGCCGCCCAGCAACTGGATGGCCCGGTTGGACAGCACCTCGTTGACGTTCATGTTGGATTGCGTGCCCGACCCGGTTTGCCAGACATACAACGGGTAGTGCTCGTCCAACTGGCCCGCGATGGTCTCGTCGGCAGCGCGCACGATGGCGTCGGCCTTCCATTGCGGCAGCCTTCCCTCGGCCGCGTTCACCAGGGCGCAGGCTTTCTTCACCGTGCCGTAGGCGTGGTAAACCTCCTTCGGCATCCTGTCGTTGCCGATGGAGAAATGGTGCAGGCTGCGCTCCGTTTGCGCGCCCCAATACTTGTCCGCGCGAACCTGCACGTCGCCCATGCTGTCGAACTCGCGGCGCTCGCCCGGGGCAGCCAGGCCGATGGGGATGTCCTGCATGGCGAAAGGCGGCTGGTTCATGCTGGTCTGCTCCGGTGTGCTGGCGACGCTCAGGACGGCGTCGTTGGCTGACGCACATGGCTGCGGGCGCCGGGGCGCCATGTGTTGCGGACCGGACCGTCAGTATTCCGGCTTGTAAAGCTGGCCCTCGACGAAGGCGCGCAGGTCGCGGGGCCGCTCGACGGTGGCCAGCCCCTGGTCGAACATGAACTCGACCACGCGCACGGCCGTCGTGATCTCCACCTCCAGCACGTCCGACTGCGAGGGGAACAGCATCCCCTTCTCGCGCAGGTCGGCGCCCACCTGGTCGGCGCTGGCCTGGGCCGCCACGATGAAGCACTCGTCGGTGAGCCGCTTCGGCTTGGCGCAGTAGGTCGCCAGGCCGATGGCCGGGAAGATGTAGAAGTTGTTGGCCTGGCCCGGGTGGAACTGGCGGCCCTTGTAGGTGAAGTCCGGGAACTGGATGCCGGCGGCGAATAGCGCCTTGCCGTCCGACCAGGTATAGGCCTGCTCGGCCTTGCACTCGCACTTGTCGGTCGGGTTGCTCAGCGCGAAAATGATCGGCTGCGCGTTCAGCTTGCACATCGCCTCGACCACGGCCTGCGTGAAGGCGCCGAAGGTGGTGCTGACGCCGATCAGGACCGTGGGCTTCAGGGCCTCGATGGTCTTCACCAGGTTCTTGGACGGTTCCGCCTTGCGGGCATACGGCTTCTGCCAGGGATTGAGGTCCTGGCGCGACGGCTCGACCAGGCCGTTGATGTCGAACATGCTGATCCGGCCGCGGGCGTCCTCCTCGCTCAGGCCGTCATTGCGCATCGCCTTGGCGATCATGCCGCCAATGCCGAGCGCCGCCGACCCCGCGCCCAGGAACAGCACGCGCTGATCCTTCAGCGCCTCGCGCTTGATCTGCAAGGCCGTGGTCAGCCCGGCGATGGTGATGCTGGCCGTGCCCTGGATGTCGTCGTTGTAGCAGAGCACGCGGTCCTTGTAGCGGTCGAGCATCCGCAGCGCATCCGTGCCCTTCCAGTCCTCGAAGTGGATGCAGCAGCCGGGGAACACCTCCTGCACGGCCTGCACGAACTCGTCCATGAAGCTGTCCAGCTCCGCGCTCGGTGGCGGCGCCTGACGCAGCCCGAGGTAAAGGCCATCCGCCCGGTATGGGGCGTTGGTGGTGCCGATGTCCACGAGGATCGGCAACATGCCGCCGGGCGGAACCGCGGCGCAGGCCGTGTAAAGCTGCAGCTTGCCCACCGGCAGCGGCGCCCCGTTCACCCCGATGTCGCCCAGGCCCAGGATGCGGCCGCCGGAGGAGGCGCAGACGAAGCGCACGTCGCGGGCGGGCCAGTTCCGCAGCACCTCGGCGATGCGCCCGCGCATGTCCAGGCTGATGTACATGCCGCGCGCCCGGCGGTAGATGTGGCCATATTGCAGGCAGGCGTCCGCCACCGTCGGGTCATAGACGATGGGCAGGAAACGCTTGGGGTCGGACATGATGACCCGGAAAAACAGCGTTTCTTGCCGATCCTGCAGCGCGGTCAGGTAGTTGTAGCGCGCAAGGTCGTCCGGCTGCTGGGCCAGTTGGCCCATCGCGCGCTCGAACTGCCGGTCGAGCGTCTCGACCGCGTGGGGCAGCAGGCCCTCCAGGCCATGCGCTTGCCGCTCATCCTCGGAAAATGCGGTGCCTTTGCTGCGGACGGGGTCGTTGAGCAGTGCCGCGCCGCGCAGGTCGCAGGAACGCAAGTTGGCTGCATCCATCACACCAACTCCTGTTTCAAGGTATGCACAGCTTTCACTCTACACGCAAAGAGACGCAGGCTTGCAGTCGAGTTCTATTTCTAGTATTTGCAATAGTGTTTCGTAAACAACACAGAGTCGGCTCGGCATTTCTTTACAGGATGCCGACCTGACAAAGATTCTACAGCGAAGTTTACCGCCACAAACATCAATTTATCTTGACCAATGGGTTTTGTCCGCATCGCGCTGAGCTCTCCGGATGGCCGAACCGCGCCAAGGCCTCCTGCAACGCTTCGATGCAGAACTCCACATCCCCTATCGGCTTCGCCGACATCACTCCGCGGAATCGCTACGCGATGGTGTTCGACACCCGCCAGGACAGCACTTCCCTGGTCGCCCAGTCCATCACCGCGACATGGATGTTGCGGGCATATATCCGGCCGATGCAGCCGCAGCCGAACAGGGCGAAGCCGATCATGCCGGCTGCGTCTCGGCCGCGTGCAGCCCGTAGAACGCGGCGGCATTCTGCCCGAACACCGCGTCGCGCTCGGCGGGCGTCAGGCGGGCGGTGAGACGATGGGACCAGTCCCACCACGTCGAATAATCCTGCCGGGTGGTCAGCACCGGCCAGTCGCTGCCGAAGATCAGCCGCTGCGGCCCGAACAGCTCCAGCAGCGTGTCGGCATAGGGGCGGAAGGCGTCGAGCGGGGCGCCGGGCGCCCCCTCCGTCACCAGGCCGGAGAGCTTGCAGCGGACGTGCGGGAAGGCGGCGAGCGCCGCCATGCCCGCCCGCCACTCCGCATGGCGGCCCGCGGCGATGTCGGGCTTCGCTGCATGGTCGATGACGAGGGGCAGGTCCGGGTGGCGCTCAATCAGGCGCGGGAGATGCGCGAGGTGGCGGACCCGGGCCAGCGCATCGAACGTGAGACCCAGCTCGATGACGGCGCGGTAGGCCGCGTCCTGCTCCGGCCGCAGCATCCATTCGTCATCGGCGATGTCCTGCCACATCGGGCGGATGCCGCGCAGCCGCGGGTCCTGCGCCAGCGCCGCCAGCCGGTCCGGGGCGTCGGGCGCCATCATGTCGGTCCAGCCGACGACGCCCTGCACCCGCGGGTCGGTTGCGGCCAGGGACAGCAGGAAGCGCGTCTCGGCCTCGGTCGCGGCGGCCTGCACCAGCACGATGCCGTCGATCCCGGCCGCGTCGAACAGCGGCGCCGCGTCCCCCGGCAGGAAGTCGCGGTAGATCGGCAGGTCGGGCGTCAGCCAATCGTAGTCGCCGCGGTCCACGCGCCAGTAATGCACGTGTGCGTCGATCATCAAGATTCTTGGCATCGGATCAGCCCGGCCCCCCGCAGTTCCAGCCAGAGCGCGTCGGGGATGGGATGCGCCATGAGGCGCAGGTTCTCCTCGACCTCCGCCGCGTCGCGGGCGCCGGGGATGACGGTCGCAACGGTGGGGTGCGACAGCGGGAACCGCAGTGCCGCCGCGCGCAGCGGCACGGCGTGGCGGCGGCAGATGCCCTCGATGGCCTCCGTGCGCTCCAGGATGGCCGGCGTCGCCGGGGCGTAGTCATACATCGCGCCGGGGACGGCGCCGGTGGCGAGGATGCCGGAGTTGTAAGGGCCGCCCAGGATGATGCCGATGCCGCGCCGCTGGCACAGTGGCAGGAAGCTGTCCTGCGACGCCTGGTCCAGCAGCGTGTAGCGCCCGGCCAGCAGGAAGCAGTCGAAGTCCCCGGCCTCCGCGAAGTCCTGGCAGGCTTCCCACTCGTTCAGCCCGGCGCCGATCGCCCGCACCGCCCCTTGCTCGCGCAGCGACAGCAGGGCGCGGTACGCGCCGGCCATCGCTTCCCCGAACCGCTCGCGATAGGCGTCGCCGTGGTTGCGGCGGTCGCAGTCGTGCAAGAACAAGATGTCGATGCGGTCAGTGCCCAGGCGCTGCAGGCTGTCCTCGAAGGAACGCATGGCGCCGTCGTAGCTGTAGTCGATGCGCGGCGTGAACGGCGCCGGGCGGTCGAACAAGCTATCGGCGGCGCTGCCGGGACCGGGGGACGCGCCGCGCGGGAACAGGCGCCAGCCCAGCTTGGTGGAGAGCACGATGTCGTCCGGCAGCCGCCGCCGGGCAGCGCCGATGCGGTGCTCGGCCAGGCCGAAGCCGTAGAGCGGGGCGGTGTCGAAGTAGCGGATGCCGGCGCGGTGGGCGGCCTCGACCGCTTGCATCGCGCCATCTTCGGTCTGCGCCCGGTACATGTTGCCAAGGCTCGTGCTGCCGAAGCCAAGCGTGGTCAGCGCGATGCCGGTGCGGCCCAGCGTGCGGGTGGGCAGGGTCATGGCCGGATCACCCCCTTGCGGACCAGGATGCAGCCGTAGAGCCGCACCTCGCCGGTGGCGACGATGGCGTAGGCGCCGGCGGCGCGCTCGTAGAAGGCGAAACGCTCGATGTCCTCGATGGCGACCGCGTGGCCCTGCGCCGCGTCGAGCGCCTGCTGGAAGTCGGCGGCGACCGGCGGGCGGCCCTGGGACGGGGTCATGATCGCGGCGGGGCAGGACACGAAATCGTCCAGCGGCAGCAGGGTCAGCACCGCTTCCAGCACGTGCGGCGCCGGCAGGCCGGCGGCTTGGATCAAGCGCCGGGCGTGGGTGGCGGCGGGGAAGTTGGCATCGACGACCGCCAGCTCGTCGCCGTGCCCCATCTCCGCCAGCACGGCCAGCAGCGGCGGCGAGATCAGCGGATGCAGGCCCTTCAGCATGGTCGCGTGCTCCCCATCGGTCGGCGTGGCATCGCCGTCGCCATTCGGCGTTCATCCCTCGGGAATAGCACGGCTGGCGAGCTGGGGAACAGCGCCCTCCCCAAGCCGCACAGGACGGCTGTCCGGCAAACGAAGCCTTGAGGGACACAGGCCCGTCTCCTAACCTTGAACCTTTCTGGCGAAAGAATTGGTGAGTTGACGCAATACTATCTCTTCGCACTCGCGGCGGCCCTGCTCGCGCTGACGCCTGGACCGAACACCGCCCTGACTATCTCGCGCACGGCGGCAGGCGGCTGGCGGGCAGGGTCGCTCGTGCTGCTTGGCGTCGAGTTGGGCTTCCTCGTCCATCTCTTCGCTGCGGCCCTGGGTTTCACTGCGCTGCTGCTGGCAATCCCCGCTGCCTACGACCTGCTCCGCATTGCTGGCGCTTTGTACTTGCTCTGGATCGCAGCCGGGATGATTATTGGCCGCACGCGCCTCGCGGGTGGTACGCGATCCCCGGCGGAGCGCCCCGCTCGGCTGATCGGCCTCGGCTTCGTGAGCAACGCGCTCAACCCAAAGACTGCGGTGTTCTACCTCGCCGTATTCCCGCACTTCGCCGACCCGGCTGTGGGGTCGGTCCTTGCCCAGAGCCTTCGACTCGGCGCCGTCCACATCGCGGTCAGCACACTCTGCAATCTGGTCTGGGTGCTCACGGCAGGTAGCCTCGCTGGTTTCCTGGTGCAACATCCGGTCTGGGAGCGCGTGCAACGCTGGTTGTTCGGCACGCTCATCGGCGCTTTCGCACTAAAGATGCTAGCTGAACGCCGGCATCTGCCCGTTGCGGGATGAGGACGCGGATGAGAGGGCTACCACTGCCCCCGCCTCCGAGCGGCGGCTAATCTTCTGCGGGTTGAGCGTCAGGCGCCGCCTGCCTTCCGCAGCAAGGCGTGTCTCAGCAATACCAAGCGGTCATTTCCCCAGAACAGCAAGCGTAGGATGGGTGCAACCCATCGTTTTCGAAGCGCCCTGCATCCAAGATGCTCACCGTTGCATCCAAGGTGCCCCGTATCACAGATCATCACGGGCACGCCCTGCGACGCCGCGCATTAACTCCTTCGTCCTTGCCGATAGTGACGAACGCGGCATCATACGCGCATGACCGATTACCGGCGGAACCGCGTGCCTGGCGGAACCTATTTCTTCACGGTGAACCTGCTGGATCGCCGCAGCGACCTGCTCTCCAGGCATATCCAAGACCTGCGCGATGCCGTTCGGCAGGCTCGGGCACGCGCGGCGTTTCACATCGACGCCTGGGTCGTCTTGCCGGAGCACATGCACTGCATCTGGACATTGCCGGACGGTGACGCGGATTTCTCATCCCGATGGCAAACCATCAAGGCGGGCTTCTCCAAGCGCCTGCCGCCCGGAGAGCATCGGTCGTCCAGCCGGGTCGGCAAAGGCGAGCGTGGCATCTGGCAGAGGCGGTTCTGGGAACACACCATCCGAGACGACCGCGATTATGCCGCGCATATGGATTACGTTCACTTCAACCCCGCGAAGCACGGCCTCGTGTCCGAGGTGCGGGACTGGCCCTACTCGTCGTTCCATCGGCATGTCGCGCATGGCGTTTATCCGGCCGCGTGGGCAGGGGGGAGTGTTGATGTTCCGGAGGCGGGCGAGCGTTCTTGATGGGAGCAATGCGATGGGTTTCACCCATCCTACGTCGTGCTCACATCGGTCCCGTTCAGGTATAACCCAGCAAGGCATTGCCCCCGATCAGAACGCGCGCCGCCCCCGCAGCGCCGCCGCCAGCGTGCCGTCGTCCAGCACGTCCAGCGCGCCGCCGATGGGCACGCCCTGGCCGACGCGGGTGATGCGGGCCGGGCTGTCCAGCTTGCGCAGGCGCTCCGTCAGCCAATGCACCGTGGTCGCGCCGTCCACGGTGGCGCCGAGCGCCAGGATCACCTCGGACACGTCCCCCTGCTCCACCCGGGCCAGCAGCGGCGCCACGTTCAGGTCCTCCGGCCCGGTGCCGCCCAAGGCGGAGAGCGTGCCGCCCAAGACATGATACAGGCCGCGGTGCACCGCCGCGCGCTCCAGCGCCCACAGGTCGCCGACGCCCTCCACGACGCAGATCGAGCCGTGGTCGCGCTGCGGGTCCGTGCAGATGCCGCAGGGGTCGCGGCTGTCGAGGTTGCCGCATTGCCGGCACGGGCGCACCGCCCGCGCCGCGTCGGACAGCGCGGCGGCGAGGGGCAGCATCCGCGCTTCCGGCTGCTGCAGCATCTTGAGCGCCGCGCGGCGGGCGCTGCGCGGCCCCAGGCCCGGCAGGCGGGACAGCAGGCCGATCAGCCGCTCGACCTCGGGACCGCCCATCCCGTCAGAACGGCAGCTTGAGGCCTTCTGGCAGTTGCAGCCCGCCGGTCGCCGCCTGCATCTCCTCGGCCATCATCGCCTCGACCTTCTGCTTAGCATCGGCGTGGGCGGCCACGACCAGGTCTTCCAGCATCTCGGTCTCCTTGGGATCGGCGAGCTTGGGGTCGATCTTCAGCCGCTTCAGCGCGCCCTTGCCGGACAGGGTCACGCTGACCATGCCGGCGCCGGCGCTGCCCTCGATCTCCATGGCCTCGATCTTGGCCTGCATCTCCTGCATCTTGGCCTGCATCTGGCTGGCCTGCTTCATCAGGCCGGCTAGGTTCTTCATGCGTCCTCCTTCATCAGATCGAATCCGCGGCGTCCGGCGGCACCACATCCCCGCTGTCGGCGTCGAGCGGCGCGAACTCCCGCCCGTCACCCTCTTCCGTCATGGGCACGATGTCCACAAGCCCGTACGCGTCGGCCCGGCTGTCCGTGACGCTGGCGATCTCCGCGCCGGGAAAGGCGTCCAGGATGGCCTGCACCAGCGGGTGGGTCGCGGCCTCCACCCGGCGCGCGGTGTCCGCCGCCTGTCCCTGGCTGGCCAATGTGGGTTCGCCGGGTTCGCGCGACAACGCGATGGTCCAGCGGGTGCCCGTCACCTCCAGCAGCAGGGCGGCGAGGCGGGACGCCAGGTCGCGCGGCGCGTCCGGCTCCGGCCGCAGCTCGATGATTGGGGGGGCGAAGCGCACCAGGTGGACGGCATGCAGCAGCAGGCCATGCAGCACCGGCTCGCGC
>CAXTUQ010000194.1:0-9531 GCA_964247405.1 uncultured Acetobacteraceae bacterium | reverse complement strand
GAGTTGTCGGCGCCGATGCTGGTGGCGTTCGTGCTGTATGCGGCGTTCGCGGCGCTGGTGCATGAACTGATCGTCGGCCTGGCGGCGATGCACTCCGGCTGGTTCCCGGCGTTTGCGGTGGCGCTGATCACGCTGATCGTCGGCATGTTGGCCGGGTTCCCGGCGGTGCCGCTGGCGCTGCTGGTCGGCTTCTCCGCCGCGACCGGGCCGGCGTTCGCGGACATGGGCTATGACCTCAAGGCCGGCTTCATGCTGCGGGGTGGAGGCGCCGACCCGGCGTTCGAGGCCGATGGCCGGCTCCAGCAGTATCTCGCCGCGATGTTCGCCTTCGCCGTCGCGGCCGTGGTCGTCGCGGTGTCCTATAAGGGCTACTTCGCCGCCGGCCTCGTGGCGCCGGTGGCGAAGGTTTATGTCGCCACCATCAAGGCCGGCGCGACGCCGGGTGCGGCGTGGCAACTGCTGGCCTGGGCCATGCCGGGCGCCGTGCTGCAACTGCTGGGCGGTCCGCGGCGGCAGATGGGCGTCTTGTTCGCGACGGGAATGCTGATCGTGTTCCCGGCCGCCGGCTGGGCCGTGCTGGCGGGCGTCGTCTTGCGCCTGCTTTACGCCCGGCTGCGCGGCGCCCCGGCGCAAACCGAGATGGAGGTGTTCGCGGGCGGCGTGATCGCCGGCGACGCGCTGACCGGCTTCGCCACTGGCATTGCCGCCAACCTCCGGCGCTGACCGAACGAACCCGCCGTGGAGGCTCCATGACGCCGATCCGAACCTTTGCCGCCCTGCTTCTCTTGGGCAGCGCCGCCCAAGCGGCGGAGGTCCCGCCCGCGATCCGCGCCGCCGGCACGCTGCATCTCAGCACCAACGCCGTGTATCCGCCCATGGAGTACAAGGACCCGGCCACCGACCGGCTGACCGGCCTCGACATCGACCTCGGCCAGGCGCTGGCGGCCAAGCTCGGCCTTGCGGTCGCCTGGCAGGAAAGCGCGTTCGAGCAGTTGATCCCCTCGCTCGCCACCGGGCGCACCGACTTCGTCCTGAGCGGCCTCAGCGACCTGCCGCCCCGGCGGGAGGCGATGGACTTCATCGACTACATGCGCTCCGGCGCGCAGTTCTACACCCTGGCCGCCAGCCCGGCGCAAACGCCCGCCGACCTGTGCGGCAAGCGCGTCGGCACCAGCCGCAGCACCTCCTTCCCCGCCGAGATCGCCCGGTTCAGCGCCGAAACCTGCGAGGCCGCCGGCAAGCCCGCCATCGCCGTGGTGCCGGCCGAAAGCACCGCCGACGCGCGCAGCCAACTCAAGCAAGGCCGCATCGACGCCGCCGTGCAGGGGAGCGAGACGATCCCCTACGCCATGTCGCTCGAACCCGGCGCGTTTCGCGTGGTAGGCCAGCCGTTCTCGGCCGTGCTCCAAGGAATCGCGTTCCGCAAAACCGATGCCGGGTTCCGCGACGCGGTGGGGGACGCGCTGGCGTCGCTGATCGCGGACGGCAGCTATGGGCGGATCATGGCCAAGTGGGGCCTGTCGGGCAACGCCGTGGACGCGCCCCTGCTGAACGGCGGCCCGCGCCCGTGAGCGATCGTTCTTGAGCATGGGGGCCGGCGCACGGCTCGATAGGTATCCGGACCTTTCGGGCCTGCCGGCCGTGCGCCCGCTGCATTGGCGGCGCTGGCTGGCGGCGGCGGCGCTGTTGGCGCTGCTCGGGCTGCTGGCGCGGGCGTTTGCCGCCGGGCAGATCGAGTGGGCGTTCGTGTGGCGCTTCCTCACCGTGCGCTCCATCCTGACGGGCGTCGGCAACACCGTGCTGATGGCGGTGTGCGCCATGGCGCTCGGCGTGGCGTTGGGGGTGGGGGCGGCGGTGCTGCGCATGTCGCCCAACCCGGTGCTGCGTGGCGTTGCTGCGGGCTACGTGTGGCTGTTCCGCGGCACGCCGGTGATCCTGCAACTGCTGCTGTGGTTCAACCTGGCGCTGGTGTTCCCCGTGCTCGGCTGGCCCGGCGTGTGGTCGGCCCGCACGGTCGATGTCATGACGCCGTTCGTCGCCGCCCTGCTCGGCCTCGGCATCAACCAGGGCGCCTACACGTCGGAGGTGGTGCGCGCCGGCATCCTGTCCGTCGATCAGGGGCAGCACGAGGCGGCGCAGGCCATCGGCATGACCCGGCTTCGCGCGCTGCGCCGCATCGTGCTGCCGCAGGCGATGCGCGTGGTGATCCCGCCGCTCGGCAACGAGTTCATCGGCATGGTGAAGCTCACCTCGCTCGCCAGCGTGATCCAGTATGCCGAGGTGCTGCATTCGGCGCAGAACATCTACTACGCCAACTCCCGGGTGATCGAGCTGCTGATGGTCGCGGGCATTTGGTATCTGGCGGTCGTGTCGCTGCTGACGCCGCTGCAGATGCTGCTGGAACGGCGGTTCTCGCGCGGGCGCGCGGCGTGACGCTGGTCGCGATCCGCGGGGTGGAAAAGCGGTTCGGCGCGTTCCGGGCGCTGCGCGGCGTGTCGCTCGACGTGGCGGCGGGCGAGGTGCTGTGCGTCATCGGCGCGTCCGGCTCCGGCAAGACGACGCTGCTGCGCTGCGTGAACCAGTTGGTGGCCATCGACGCGGGCGCGATCTGGCTGGGCGGCGAGCTGCTCGGGCGCCGGGTGGACGCCGGGCGGCTGTACCCGCTGAGCGAGGCCGAGATCGCCCGGCAGCGCCGGCGCACCGGCATGGTGTTCCAGCGCTTCAACCTGTTCCCGCACCTGACCGCGTTGCAGAACGTGACCGAAGGGCCGGTGCAGGTGCTGCGCCAAAACCCCGCGGCGGCGGCACGGGAGGCAATGGCGCTGCTGGAGCGCGTGGGCCTGGCCAGCAAGGCGCATGCCTACCCGGCGCAGCTTTCCGGCGGCCAGCAGCAGCGCGTCGCCATCGCCCGCGCGCTGGCGATGCGTCCGGAGCTGATGCTGTTCGACGAGCCGACCAGCGCGCTGGACCCCGAGCTGGTGGGGGAGGTGCTGGCGGTGATGCAGGAGTTGGCGCGGAGCGGGATGACGATGATCGTGGTGACGCACGAGCTGGCCTTCGCGCGGGAAGCGGCGCACCGGGTGGCGTTCATGGACGCAGGCGCGATCATCGAGGCCGGCCCCGCGGCGCAGGTGCTGGGCGCGCCGGCGGAGGCGCGGACCCGCGCCTTCCTGTCCGCCGTGCTCGCGTAGGGGCCTGGTCAGGCGTTGGCGTGCCTCGCAACCTCCACCAGCGTGTCGGAGAACGTCGGCGCATGGCCGTAATCGGCGAAGGCCGGGGGATTGATCGCGTTGACGGTGCGTCCGTTGCCCTCGCGCCGCGCCCAGTATCCCATCGGGGCCACGACGATGCCGGCCATCGTGTCGGCTGAGATGTCCGCCGCGGCGTCGAAGCTGCCCCGGTCGTTGTAAACCCGCACCACGTCGCCCGCTGCGATCCCGCGCGTGGCGGCGTCGGCCGGGTTGATCAGCACCTTCTGTCCGCCGGCATGGCGCGACTGCTTCTGCTGGTTGCCGAAGGACGAGTTGAGGAAGGCATGGCTCTTGGGCGACAGCATGCTCAAGGGATAGCGCGACGCGAGCTCCGGGTTGGTCTGCGGCGACTCCCGGGCGGGCACGTAGTCGGGCAGCGGGTCGAGGGCCTCGCCGGATTGCCCGCCCCCATAGCCCTGCCGGAACAGCGGAAGCACCATGTTGCCGCCCGCCGCCATCGACGACTTGAACTCGCACTTGCCAGAGGGCGTCGGGAAGTTGCCCTCCCGGTGCGGGACGAAGTCGTCGGGCGAGCCGAGGTTGAGGCGGGCGAAACCCTTGGCGCGCAGGGTCGCGAGGTCGATGCCTGCGAGCGCCGGGCTGGTCCAATCGAAGGCCATCTGCGCCATGTCCTCGTCGGTCATCGCCCAGAAAGGGTCGTCGAAGCCCATAGCGCGGGCCAGCCGGCGGAACAGCTCCGTGTTGGGCACCGCCTCGCCGAGCGGCGCGATCGCCGGCTCGTTCAGCGTCATGTACAGGTGCCCCCAGGAGAACATGACGTCGAACTGCTCAAGCTGCGTGGTCGCCGGCAGCACGATGTCGGCGAAGCGCGCTGTGTCGGTGAGGAACTGCTCGCTGACCACGGTGAACAAGTCTTCGCGCGACAGGCCCAGTTCCAGCTTGGCCTGCTCGGGCGCCACCACCATGGGATTGGAGTTATAGACCATCAGCGAGCGGATCGGCGTTTGCAGCCCCAGTTCGCCGGTCAGCGCCTGTCCGAGCCGCCATTGGTTGACGACGGGCGTGCCCGGCCTGATCCAGTCGGGCCGGCTGAGCGCGTCCCATCTGACCGGGAACGCCCAGATCGGCATGTGCATGATGCCGCCGCCGCAATGCCGCCAGGAGCCGACGAGCGCCGGCAGGCAGGACAGCGCGCGGACCGCGTTGCCGCCGCCCGCGCTGCGCTCGATGGCCACGCCCATGCGGATCACGGAGGGCTGCGTCGTCGCGAAGCCGCGCGCCAGCGCGAGCAGGTCGTCCTCGGACACGCCAGTGATCGCCGACACGCGCGCCGGCGGGAAGGCCGCGGCGCGCTCTTTCAGCTCCTCGAACCCGGTGGTGTAGTTCTCGACGTAGTCGTGGTCGATCAGGTCCTCGGCGATGATGACGTTGATCATGCCGAGCGCCAGAGCGGCGTCGGTGCCGGGCCGGAGCCTGATGTGCCAGTCGGCGGCCTTTGCCGTGCGTGTCGCCACGGGGTCGATGACCACGACGGTCGCGCCGCGTGCCCGGGCCTCGGCGATGAACGGCCAATGGTGCAGGTTGGTGCTGATCGTGTTGATCGCCCACAGGACGATGAAGCGCGAATGGACGAAGCTTTCGGGGTCGATCGCCGCCGTCGGCCCGCAGGTCATGAAGAACGCCGTGATGGCGCCGGAGTCGCAGAAGGTCCGTTCTGAGATCGCGGCGCCGAGCTTGTTGAAGAAGGCGTCGCCGACGCCCAGGCCGTTGAGCGTGCCCTGCGTGCCGAGGTAGCTGTACGGCAAGATCGCGGCCGGCCCGGCCTCCTCAATGATGGCGGTCCAGCGCGAGGTGATCTCCGCGAGGGCCGCATCCCAGGAGACCCGCTCGAACCGCCCGCTGCCCTTCGGCCCGGTCCGCCGCAACGGGTGGAGGATGCGGTCGCTGCTGTAAACCCGCTGCTCGTAATCGTTGACCTTCACGCACAGGCCGCCGCGGGTGAACGGGTGGTCCCGGTTGCCGCGCACCTTCACCGCCACGCCGTCCCGCACCGTGGTGACCATGGCGCAGGTGTCCGGGCAGTCATGCGGGCACGCGCTCAGAACCATACTTTCCGACATCGGCCTCTCCCGCATTCAAGATGTCAGGAAAGCTTAACGGCCTGGTGCGGCGTTCGTCACCGGCAAAGTTGGTTTTGCGCTGGCGGACAGCCTGGATCGTCCCGGCCTGTCTCGACAGCGCCAAGCCGCCCCGACAGAATGAGCACGCTGGCCGCCCGGGCCTGCGCGCCCATGACCCACCTTCACGCGAGGCCAATCCAATGACGCTGACCCGACGCGGCGCGATGCGGCTGGCTCCGGCGGTCGCCGCCCTGCCCCTGATCCGGCGCGCTGCAGCCCAAGGGAGCGCGGGTCCGGCCGGGGTCAAGCGGGGCGGCGTACTGACCTCGCATCTCAGCGGGGAGCAGCGCATCCTCAACCCGGCGCTGCGTGCCTCCACCGGGGTTTACATCATCACGAGCAAGATCATGGAAGGGCTGGTCGATCTCGACGCCTCGGGCAAGCCGGCGCCCGTCCTGGCGACGGGGTGGGACGCCGCGCCGGACGGCAAGACCGTGATCTTCCATCTGCGGGACGGCGTGCAGTGGCACGACGGCAAGCCGTTCACCGCGGCGGACGTGCAGTACAGCGCCATGGAACTGTGGAAGAAATACCTCAACTACGGCACCCAGTTGCAGCAGTACCTCGACGCGGTGGACACGCCGGACCCGCATACCGCCGTGTTCCGCTACGGCCGGCCGATGCCGGAGGACCTGCTGCTGCGCGCCTTGTGCGACCTCGGCTACATCGCACCCCGCCATGTGTTCGAGGGCACAAACGTGCTGGAGAATCCGGCCAACACCGCCCCCATCGGCACCGGGCCGTTCAAGTTCGTGCAATACGAGCGCGGCCAGTATGTCATCGCCGACCGCAACCCGGCCTATTGGCGCGAGGGCTTCCCCTACGTGGACCGCATCGTCTGGCGGTTCATCACCGACCGGGCGGCCGCCGCGGCGGCGCTGGAAACCGGACAGGTCCAGGTCACGTGCTACAACGGCATCTCGCTCGCCGACCTCGACCGGCTGAAATCCGATCCGAACTACGTCGTCACCACGCGCGGGTCGGAGGCCAACGCCTTCAACAACACGCTGGAGTTCAACCATCGCCGCAAGGAGCTGGCGGACGTGCGGGTGCGCCGCGCCATCGCCCACGCCATCGACGTGCCGTTCTTCGTCGAGAACTTCCTGTATGGCCAGGGCAAGCCGGCGACCGGCCCCATCCCGTCCGCCTCCACGGCGTTCTTCCCGGGCAACGCGCTGCCCTACCCGTTCGACCGCAAGCGGGCCATCGCCTTGCTGGACGAGGCCGGGTTCAAGCCCGGCACCGGCGGCGTCCGCTTCACGCTGCGCCTGGTGCCGATCAACAACGGCGAGGACGTGCCGCTGCTCGCGACGTTCATGCAGCAGTCGCTGCAAGCGGTGGGCATCAAGGTCGAGATCGTCAACCTCGACACGGCGGGCGCCTTGTCCGCGGTGTATCGGGACTGGAACTTCGACATCGCTACCGGCTGGCACCAATACCGCGGCGACCCGGCGGTTTCGACCAGCGTGTGGTACCGCTCCGGCAGCCCCAAGGGCGCGCCCTGGACCAACCAGTGGGGCTGGCAGTCCGAGGCGGTCGATGCGCTCACCGACCAGGCCGCCGCCGAGCTTGACCCGGCCAAGCGGCGCGCCCTCTACGCCGATTGGACGAAGCTGATCAACGAGGAGCTGCCGATCTGGATGGTGACGGAGCGCGAGTTCCAGACGGCTGCGACCAAGCGGCTGCAGAACGGCCTGAACACGCCGCGCTGGGGGTCGAGCGACTGGCATGATGCGTGGCTTGCCCCCGCTTAACCATCCGGCGAGATGCGCGTCCTAGCCCTCGCCGGACGGCGCCTGCTGGCCAGCCTGCCGACGCTGCTGATCATTTTGGCCGGGCTGTTCCTGCTGCTGCAGCTTGCCCCCGGCGACACGGTGGACGCGCTGATGGCGCAGATGGGCGGCGGCGATCCGGCGATGATGGCGCAGCTCCGCAGCTTCTACGGGCTGGACGCCACCGTGCCGGTGCGGCTCGGCCGCTACTTGCTGCGGCTTTTGAGTCTCGACCTCGGCTACTCCGCCATCTACGGCAAGCCCGTGGCGGCGGTGATCGCGGAGCGGCTGCCGGCCACGCTGCTGCTGATGGCGTCCTCGCTCGGCTTCGCCTTTGCCGGCGGGGTGGCGCTGGGCGTCTTGGCGGCGCGGCGGATCAACCGCTGGCCGGACACGCTGATCTCGACGGCCGGGCTGATCTTCTACGCGACGCCCTCCTTCTGGCTGGGCCTGATGGGGATCGTGGTGTTCGCCGTGCACCTGGGCTGGCTGCCGCCGGGCGGGCTGGAGGAGGTCGGCGCCGGCCACGCGGGCGTGCGCCGGGCGCTGGACATGGCGCTGCACCTGCTGCTGCCGACCGCGACGCTCAGCCTGATCTTCCTCGCGACCTACCTGCGGATCATGCGGGCGGCGATGCTGGAGGTGATGGGCCAGGACTTCATCCGCACCGCCCGGGCCAAGGGCCTGAGCGAGACGGCGGTGGTGGTCCGCCACGCGCTGCGCAACGCGATGCTGCCGATGGTGACGCTTCTGGGCCTCCAGGTCGGCAGCCTGCTGGGCGGCTCGGTGGTGGTCGAAAGCGTGTTCGCCCTGCCGGGCCTGGGGCGGCTGGCCTATGAGGCGGTGGTGCAGCGGGACCTGAACACGCTGCTGGGCATCGTGTTCATTTCGGCGCTGCTGGTGATCGCCGCGAACTTCGCCGTGGACATGCTGTACGCCCGGCTCGACCCGCGCATTCCCGGCGAACGGTAGGAAGGCGATGCGGGCGGTCCGGCGCTACCTCCGCAGCCCCGCGGCGGTGATCGGCCTCGTGCTGCTGGTGCTGGTCGTGGGGTTTGCGTTGACAGCGCCGCTGGCCTTCCCGGGCGACCCGCTGGGCCTGGCCGGGCGTCCGCTGCAATGGCCCGGCGCCAACCCGCGCTTCCCGCTCGGCACCGACCCGAGCGGGCGAGACATCGCCGCGCAAATCTTCCACGGCGCGCGCACCAGCCTGCTGATCGGCGGCGTGGCGACGGCGGTGTCGCTGGTCATCGGCATCCTGGTGGGCGCGGTGGCGGGGTTCTACGGCGGCTGGGTGGACGACGCGCTGATGCGCGTGACCGAGGCATTCCAGACCCTGCCGGGCTTCCTGTTGCTGCTGGTGCTGGTCGCCGTGTTCGGCTCGGCGATCACCACGGTGACGCTGGCCATCGGCATCGTGTCCTGGCCCGCCACCGCGCGGCTGACCCGGGCCGAGTTCCTGACGCTGCGCAGCCGCGAGTTCGTGCAGTCCTGCCGCATCCTCGGCATGGGCAACGCCCGGATCATCGGGCGCGAGATCCTGCCGAACGCGCTGCCGCCGGTGATCGTGTATGCCGGGGTGGTGATGGCGTCCTCGATCCTGCTGGAAAGCGCGCTGGCCTTCCTCAACTTGTCGGACCCCAACGTCGCCTCCTGGGGCAACCTGATCGGGGCGGGCAAGGGCGTCTTGCGGGTGCAGTGGTACGTTTCGGCCATCCCCGGCGTCGCGATCCTGCTGACCGTGCTGGCGGTGTCGCTGGTGGGACAAGGGCTGAACGACGCGCTGAACCCACGGCTGGGGGACCGCGGTTGAGCGGCATCCTGGAGGTCGGCGGCCTGACTGTGGCGCTGCCCACGGGCGCGGACCGGCCGTTTGCGCTGGAGGACGTGTCGTTCAGCCTGGCCGCGGGCGAGGTCCTGTGCATGGTGGGAGAAAGCGGGTCCGGCAAGTCGATGGCCGCCAGCGCCGTCATGCGCCTGCTGCCGCCCGGCGTGCGCGTGGCCGCGGGGCGGATCGCGCTGGCGGGCACGGACCTCTTGGCTTTGCCGGAGCCGGCGATGCGCCGGGTGCGTGGCGCCAAGATCGCGATGGTCTTCCAGGACCCGATGACCGCGCTGAACCCGCTGCGCCGCATCGGCGACCAAGTTGAAGAGATGTTCGCCGCGCATACGGACCTGCCGCGGGGGGAGGTCCGGCGCCGGGTGCTGGCGCTGCTGGGCGAGGTACGGCTGCCCGACCCGGCGTCCGCCGCCCGCGCCTACCCGCACGAGCTGTCCGGCGGGCAGCGGCAGCGGGCGGTGATCGCCATGGCGCTGGCGCTGGAGCCTTCGGTGCTGATTGCCGACGAGCCGCCCCCGGCGCTGGGC
>CAXTUQ010000193.1:0-9535 GCA_964247405.1 uncultured Acetobacteraceae bacterium | reverse complement strand
CCGCCAACATATCCCTTCCATAAAATAACCCGATTCAACACTCAATGAACACCGCACCCGAGGGTGGAAAGCTGAACCGAACGCACCGCGTCCGGTGGGGAGCTATCTAGTCTCTGCGCCCGACCATGTCAACGACGTGGCAGAATTGGGTCAGATCGATTTCACCGTTGAAAACGCTGACTTTCGGGACACGCCGACCCGACTCCAAGTTCATCCAGGCTTCTTCATGGCTGCTATGCGGGCTATGCCAAACGCTTTGGCGTCGGCACAGCCCGGCATAACCGATCCCTGCCGCTATGCGGCGACCGGCACCTGTCCGCTGAGAACCAGCCCATCCCGCGTCGCCGACACTTCAACCGTTGAGTTGTCGCGGATCGACCCTTCCAGCAGCTTCTGCGCCAACGGGTTCTGCAGGCTGCGCTGGATGACCCGCTTCAACGGCCGGGCACCATAAACCGGATCATATCCTTCCTCTGCCAGCCAGTCGGTCGCCCGCTGATCGAGGTGCAGCATGATCTTGCGGTCGGCCAGCATGTCGCGCAGCCGGGCCAACTGGATGTCCACGATCGTGGCCATATCACTCCGCTGCAGGCGCCGGAACAGCACGATCTCATCCAACCGGTTCAGGAACTCCGGCCGGAAGTGCTCGCGGACCACCCGCATGACCTGGGCCTGCGCCATCGCCGAGATTTCGCCTTCCGCCTGCGCCGCCAGCACGTCGCTGCCCAGATTGCTGGTCAGCACAATAATGGTGTTGCGGAAATCCACCGTGCGCCCCTGCCCGTCCGTCAATCGCCCGTCGTCAAGCACCTGCAGCAGCACGTTGAAAATGTCCTCGTGCGCCTTCTCGACCTCGTCGAACAGGATCACCTGGTAGGGACGCCGCCGCACCGCCTCCGTCAGCACGCCGCCCTCGTCATAACCGACGTAGCCCGGCGGCGCGCCGATCAGCCGGCTGACCGCGTGCTTCTCCATGAACTCGCTCATGTCGATCCGCAGCATCGCCCGGTCGTCATCGAACAGGAACGCCGCCAGCGCCTTGGTCAGCTCGGTCTTGCCCACGCCGGTCGGGCCGAGGAACAGGAAGCTGCCGATCGGCCGATTCGGGTCCTGCAAGCCCGCCCGCGCCCGGCGCACCGCGTTCGCCACGTGCTGCAGTGCGTCCTCCTGCCCCACGACCCGGCGGCGCAACTCGTCTTCCATGCGCAGCAGCTTGGCGCGCTCGCCTTCCAGCATCCGGTCCACCGGAACGCCCGTCCAGCGCGACACCACGGCGGCGACCTGCTCGGCCGTCACGGCCTCGTTCACCAGTCCGCCGGCCGGGCTTGCGCTGTCATGGGCGCCGGCGATCCGGCGTTCCAGGTCGGGCACCGTGCCGTAGATCAGCTCGCTGGCCCGGGTCAGGTCGCCGCGGCGCCGGGCCGCTTCGATCTCGCCACGCGCCTGGTCCAACTGTTCCTTGAGCTTCTGCACATCCGCGACCCGGGTCTTCTCGCTGGCCCAAGCGGCCGTCATCGCGTCGGACTTTTCACCGAGATCGGCGATCTCCTTTTCCAAGCGGTCGAGCCGCTCATGCGAATTGGCGTCGGTTTCCTTGCGCAGCGCTTCACGCTCGATCCGCAATTGCATCAGGCGCCGGTCAAGCTCGTCCAACGCCTCGGGCTTGCTATCGACGGCCATGCGCAGGCGGGAGGCGGCCTCATCAATGAGGTCAATCGCCTTGTCCGGCAGGAAGCGGTCGCTGATGTAGCGGTTGCTGAGCGTCGCCGCTGCTACCAGCGCGCCGTCGGTGATCCGCACGCCGTGGTGCAGTTCGTATTTGTCCTTGATGCCGCGCAGGATGCTGATGGTGTCCTCCACGCTCGGCTCGCCCACGAACACCGACTGGAAGCGCCGAGCCAGCGCTGCGTCCTTCTCGATGTACTTGCGGTACTCGTCGAGCGTTGTGGCGCCCACGCAATGCAGCGCGCCGCGCGCCAGCTCGGGCTTCAGCAGGTTGCTCGCATCCATCGCGCCGTCCGCCTTGCCGGCGCCGACCAGGGTATGCATCTCGTCGATGAACAGCACGATCTCGCCCTGGGCGGACTCGATCTCCTTGAGAACCGCCTTGAGCCGCTCCTCGAATTCCCCGCGGAACTTGGCGCCGGCCACCAGCGCGCCCAGGTCCAGCGCCATCACCCGCTTGTTGCGCAGGGACTCCGGCACGTCGCCGTTGATGATGCGCAGCGCCAGGCCCTCGACGATGGCGGTCTTGCCGACGCCGGGTTCGCCGATCAGCACCGGGTTGTTCTTGGTGCGCCGGGCCAGGATCTGGATGGTGCGGCGGATCTCCTCGTCACGGCCGATCACCGGGTCGAGCTTGCCGTCCCGCGCCAAGGCCGTCACGTCGCGCGCATACTTCTTCAGCGCGTCGAACCCGGCCTCGGCGTTGGGGCTGTCCACCTTGCGCCCCTTGCGGATTTCGGCCACCGCCCGTTCCAGGGCTTGCGGCGTCGCCCCGCCGGCGCGCAGCGCCCGGGCCGCCGACGTATCGCCCACGGCCAGCGCCAATAGCAGCCGGTCCTGCGCGACGTACTCATCCCCCGCCTTGGTTGCGGCCTGCTGTGCGCCGTCCAGCACGCGGACCAAGTCGGGCGCCGCCTGCGGCTGGCCGGCACCGGAGCCTTGCACCTTGGGGATGCGCGACACTTCGGCATCCGCCGCCCGCTTGACAGCCGCGGCATCCCCCCCGGCAGCCTGGATCAGCCCGGCAGCGGCACCTTGCTCGTCATCCAGCAGCGCCTTGAGCAGATGCTCCGGAGTCAACCGTTGGTTGAATTCACGGATTGCAATGGTCTGCGCGGCTTGCAGGAAGCCGCGGGACCGTTCAGTCAGTTTTTCAATGTCCATTCCACGTCCCTATAAATCAGGCAACGCGCACGTGACGACTCCTGAAAAGGCAGCCGCCGCAAGTGCTTGCACTGATAAAATAGGAAGCCGGACCCGGCGGCTCAAGCACCGCCATTGCCATCCTCTAACCGGGGCAAACCGCCCCGACCGCTCAGGCCGCGATGTTCGGGGGTGTGCGCCGAAACGCCGCGTCGAGCCGGCGCCGCATCCCGCCGAACCGCCCAACCCCCGCCAGCCGCCGATCCAGAAAGGCAAGCGTCGGGGCATCGTCGTCGCTGCCGTCGTTGAGCCAATACAGCAAGGTTGAGCCATACACCCCGGCCAGGATGGCACGCTTGGTGTACCAACTGAAATCGACCGAGCCGTCCCCGGCCGCATGCCAGATGCTGTCCACCGTCCGCGCCGTGCAACGCAGCGCGATCCCAGCATTGCCCGGCACGGCCAACACCGCCAGTGCGCGGCGCACCGCATCCTTGTAGGGCCGGTTCTGCTCAAAGCGCAGCGCGATGATGGCCCGGACCCGCTTGGACAGGCTCAGGCCCGACAGGTCGGCCGCCGAGGCGCCCTCTTCCATCCAACGGTCGCCCAGGTCGCAATATGCCTCAACCATGTCGGTCACGCCGCCGGGGAACAGCAAGTCCGCGTCCGGCCCGGCGGCGGCGCGCAGCGCGGCGGTCGTCCAGCCGTCAAACGGCACGTTCGGCAGCAGCGCCTCGATGGCGGCGTCGCGCTCGGGGCTGCGTTCAGGAGGTTGGAACATGGCTTAGGTCCTCGGTTGAGGGGCGCTGGCGCGGGCCAGCTCCTCGTTGAAGCCAAACAAGCGGAAATCAGTCATCCGCATCGGGTACAGGATGCCGTCCAGGTGGTCGTTCTCATGCTGGACGACCCCGGCATGGAAGCCGCTGGCGTCGGCGCCGACCGGCTGCCCATCCAGATCGACGCCATGGTAGCGCACCCGGGTATGGCGCGGCACGGCGGCACGCAGGCCCGGGATCGACAGGCACCCTTCCCAGCGGAGCACCATCTCCTCGCCGAGCGCCTCGACGACCGGGTTGATCACGACGGTGTTGCCCATCTCGCCGTCGCCCTCCGCCTCCGCCGTGCGGCCGGGCGGCACGCGGAACACGAACAGCCGCAGCGGGACATGCACCTGGGGGGCGGCGAGGCCGGCGCCCTGCGCGTCCTCCATGGTCTCGATCATGTCGGCAACCAAGCGACGGATTTCGAGCGCGCCGGGGTCGGCGACCAGGGCGGCCGGGGTGAGCAGGACCGGGTGGCCCATGCGGGCGATCTTCAGGATGGCCATGGCGTCCTCCGCAGTTCAGCAGCCTCGCTGCAAGTGGGGTGGCGAAAGGCTTTGGCGAGCCGGCGAGTCGGTGCTATAGCCGCATCTTCCGTGGTCCAGGTTGAGCGGACCCCTATCATGTGCAGGCCCGGGCGTATCCCAGGCAAGAGGAGAAAGCGGCCAAGTGCAGGTTCTCGTTCGTGACAACAATGTTGATCAGGCGCTCAAGGCGCTGAAGAAGAAAATGCAGCGCGAGGGCGTGTTCCGCGAGATGAAGCTGCGGCGCCACTACGAGAAGCCGTCGGAGCGCCGGGCGCGCGAAGCGGCGGAAGCGGTGCGTCGCGCCCGCAAAATGGAGCGCAAGCGGCTGGAGCGCGAGGGCTTCTAACCCCCCGTCCCCGACGTCGTCCCATCCCGCGGCCCGGGCCATAGCCCGCAGGCCGCGGTTTGCGTTCCGACCCGCACGATCCACCCTCATCCCGCAGCCTCCGTCTCGCCGGCAAGGCATGTGCTCCGTCCGTCCGCCCCTGGCGGAGCAGGCGTGTTGCACAACGTGCGTTCACGTTCACGTTGCAATGCAGCATTTCTCTTGGGTTCTCAGTACACCGCCAAACAAATGCCGTTTTTAGCGGCTATCTCTCAACTTGGTGAATGTGAGGAGAAGCCTGACAATGCGTATCGCGCAAATCGCGCCCCTGCACGAGGCGGTCCCCCCCAAGCTTTACGGCGGGACAGAGCGTGTCGTCTCGTTCCTGACCGAGGAGTTGGTCGCGCAGGGTCATGACGTGACGCTGTTTGCCAGCGGTGACTCCGTGACCTCGGCCAAATTGGAAGCAGTTTGGCCGCGCGCCTTGCGCCTGGACCCGGCCATCCGTGATTCGATTGCGCCGCAGATGCTGATGATGGAGGCCGTGCGCCGCCAGGCAGACGAGTTCGACGTGCTGCACTTCCACCTGGACTACTGGTCGTTCAGCCTGTTCAGCCGCCAGCGCACACCTTACGTCACCACCATGCATGGGCGGCTGGACTTGCCGGAATGGGGGCCGCTGTTCAACATGTTCCAGAACGCGCCCGTCGTGTCCATCAGCGACGCGCAGCGCCGCCCGCTGCCGCAGGCGCGCTACGTCGGCACCGTGCTGCATGGCCTTCCGGAGAACCTGCTCACCCCCCAGCCGGGTCCGAAGGACTACCTGGCGTTCCTGGGCCGCATCGCCCCGGAGAAAGGGCCGGACAAGGCCATCCGCATCGCCCGGGCCTGCGGCATCCCGCTCAAGATCGCCGCCAAGGTGGACCGGACCGACCAGGCCTACTTCGACGAGGTGATCCGCCCGATGCTGGCGGGCGGCGGCGTCGAGATGATCGGCGAGATCAACGATGCGCAGAAGCCCGAATTTCTCAGCGGGGCCAAGGCGCTGCTGATGCCGATCGACTGGCCCGAGCCGTTCGGCTTGGTGATGATCGAGGCCATGGCGTGCGGCACGCCGGTCATCGCTTTCAACCGCGGCTCCGTTCCCGAGATCGTGGAGGACGGCGTGAGCGGCTTCATTGTGGAGGATGAACACGGCGCGATGGCGGCAGTGAACCGCCTGTCCAAGCTATCGCGCGCCACCGTCCGCCAACGGTTCGACAAGCGTTTCACCGCCCGGCGGATGGCGGAGGACTACCTGGCCATCTACCGGTCGCTGGCCGGCGAGGACCGTTCGGTGCTCCGCGCCATACGCTGAGTTTGGGGAGCCTTTCGGGCCGGGGCTGCCCGCGCGGGCAGCCTCTCGGACTCAGTAGAAGGTATCACCTCTTCCGTTTTGAAAAAGCTCGTTGCCCGCCCGGGTCGTCGAGACGTTCGCCATCTGCATGTAGGGCAGGTTGGCCAGGCGTTGCAGCACCTGCTCACCGGATTCCTGGAACACCGGGCTGCCAAGTTGGGCAACGGCGAAGGCTTGGTTGCCGCCGGCCAGCGCGTTGGCCGCGGTCGTCAGGCGGTCCACCACGGCCTGCGACGACGTACCCGGCACCACGCCGAGCGCCGTCCGGACCTCCTGCCGCCCTTGCAGCAATTGTTCCTTGGTGAGCGCATCGATGTTGGCCCAACGCGGGCTGGTGTAGAGTTCGCCTGCGATGTAGTCCATTGACGCCGCGGCCCGCGCCCCCTCGATGGGACGCCCGCGGGTGCGCCCGCTGTCGGCAAAAGCCCAGCGCGCCAGGTTCACCGCGGTCACGTCCGGATCAAACCCGCTGCCAAGCGCCCCCGGCGCCAGCCGCGCCGTGTCGGGCACCACCGGGTGCAATCCGCCCGCGCAGGCCACCGGCAACAGGCAAGTCGCGGCAAACAACAGCTTTCGAAACATCAATCGTCCCCGTTCGTCGGCCGCCATCCATGGCGGCTCGCGACATTCACCAGATATGGGGCCTCACGACGCCGGGCGAAGCCCTATGCGGTAGCGCGCGGCCAGTTCCGCGTAGTGCACAGCGTTCTGGTCCAGGCCGGCCCGCTCCTCGTCAGGCATGTCGCGCAGCTTGCGCGCGGGGACGCCGGCCCAAAGCTCCTGCCGCCCGATCCGCTTGCCCGGCGTGAGCAGGGCGCCGGCGGCCAACATGCCGCCCTCCTCGATCACCGCGCCGTCCAGCACGGTGGCACCCATGCCGACAAAGGCGCGGCGGTGCAGCCGGCAGGCATGGATGATCGCCGCGTGGCCAATCGTCACGTCATCGCCGATCATGCAAACCCACTCCGGCCCGGCGTTCACGTGCACGATCGTGCCATCCTGGATGTTGCTGCGCGCGCCCACCGTGATGGAGTTGGTGTCGCCACGCAGCACGCAGCCGAACCAGACGCTGCTGCGCGCGCCCAGCCGCACGTCGCCGATCACGGACGCGGTCGGCGCCACCCAGGCGTCCTCCGCAACCGTGGGGACGACGCCCTCCCACGCGAACAGCGGCCCCATGCGGTCAGCCGGCCCCATTCGGTTAACGGGCATCCGCCATCTCCCGCACCGCCGGCTGATCGAGGCCCAGCATGAGGCGCAGGTTCTGCACCGCGGCGCCGGATGCGCCCTTGCCCAGGTTGTCCAGCCGGGCGACCAGCACCGCCTGGCCCTCCCCGTCATTGCCGAACACCCGCAACTCCATGGCGTCCGTGTCGTTCAGCGCCGTCGTTTCCAGCGTGCCCGCAGGCTCGGGCGGCAGGACGCATACGGAGGGGCTGTCACCGTAGCGGGCGGCGATGGCGTCGTGCAGGTCGCCCAGGCGCGGACGGCCCGGCAGCGTGTGGAGGTGCAGCGGCACCGACACCAGCATCCCCTGCCGCGTGTGCACGACGGAGGGCACGAAGATCGGGCGCCGGGTCAGACGGGCATGGAGCTGCAGCTCGGGCACGTGCTTGTGCTGGAGGCCCAGGGCATACAGCTCGAACGCCGGGCCGCCTTGCGCCTCGTGCGCCTCGATCATGGCGCGTCCGCCGCCGGAATAGCCGCTGACCGCGTTGACCGAAAGGGGATGGTCCGGCGGCACCAGCCCGGCGTCCACCAGCGGGCGCAGCAGCGCGATGGCGCCGGTCGGATAGCAGCCGGGGTTGGCGACCCGCGCGGCGCCCGCGATCCGCGCCGGTTGATCCGGCGACAGTTCGGGGAAGCCATAGGCCCAGGCGGGGTCGCAGCGATGCGCGGTGCTGGCGTCCAAAAGCTTCGGCGCACGGTCCCCCAGGCTGTCGGCCAGCGCATTGCTTTCCCGCGCCGCCGCGTCCGGCAGGCACAGCACCACCAGGTCCACCGATGCCATCAATTCGCGCCGCGCGTCGGGGTCCTTGCGACGCGCCGGGTCGATGCTGCGGAGGGTCACGCCCGGCATGGCGGCCAGGCGTTCGCGGATGCCCAGGCCCGTGGTGCCGGCCTCCCCATCGATGAACACGGTCGCGGACGGCGTGGTGGTGGGCATGGCGGTCTTCCTGTGTTGGGTGCTGCGTTGAATGCTGTGTTTCCTGGGGCCGGGCCGCATGGGGCCGAAACGCAAAAGGGGGCGGCCCGATGCGGACCGCCCCCTTTTCCAATTGTCGCTGGGTGTGCGGCTACCGCTTGCTGAACTGGAAGCTGCGGCGGGCCTTGGCCCGGCCGTACTTCTTGCGCTCCACCACGCGGCTGTCTCGGGTCAGGAAGCCCGCAAGCTTGAGCACGCCGCGCAGCTCCGGCTCGTAGTAGGTCAGCGCCCGGCTGATGCCGTGGCGCACCGCGCCGGCCTGGCCGGACAGGCCGCCGCCGTTGCAGGTGCAGAACACGTCGAACTGGTTGTAGCGGTCCGTCACCAGGAACGGCTGGGTGAGCAGCATGCGCAGCACCGGGCGGGCGAAGTACTGGGTGACGCGCTTGCCGTTGACGCTGATCTCCCCCTTGCCCGGCTTGATCCACACGCGGGCGATGGCGTTCTTGCGGCGCCCGGTGGCGTAGCTGCGGCCCAGCGCGTCGCGCTTGGCTTCCCGCCGCGGCGCGTCGTTGGTCTCGATGGCCGTGGCGACCGCGAGGTTCTTCAGGTCCGCCAGCGTGCGGGTCGGCGCGTCGTCTTCGGTGTCGGACATCGTCAGACCCTCTTGTTCTTGGTGTTCATGGCGGCGACGTCCAGCGGCTTCGGCTGCTGGCCGTCATGCGGGTGGAGGCTGCCTGCATAGACATGCAGGTGCCGCATCTGCTGGCGCTGCAGCGGACCGCGGGTGATCATGCGCTCGACGGCCTTCTCGATCACGCGCTCCGGGTGCTTGCTTTCCAGGCGCTGGCGGACGCTGCGGCCCTTGATGCCGCCGGGGAAGCCGGTGTGATAATAGAAGATGCTCTGGTCGGCCTTGTTGCCGGTGACGCGCACCTTCTCGGCATTGACCACGACGATGTTGTCCCCGCAATCGACATGCGGGGTGAACTGCGCCTTGTGCTTGCCGCGCAGGCGCTGGGCGATGATCGCGGCCAGCCGTCCGAGCACGAGGCCGTCGGCGTCGATCAGGGTCCAGCCCTTGCTCACCTCGGCGGGCTTGAGCGAAAGGGTCGTCTTCATAGCGGGTATCCCAACTGGATCAGAGCGCGGCATATGCTCTGAAACCCATGCGGCGTCAAGCGTTTAGCTGTGTGGTATTATTATACCACAGGCCGCAGCCGGTTCGAGGGATAGGGTGCCCTCGATGAAACGCATTCACGTTATCGGCGCCAGCGGCCGGTCCGGCGCGGCGCTGTGCCGCTCGCTGCTGGCCGACGGCGCCCCGTACGTGCCCGTGGTGCGCAGCGCCGCGCGCTGGGCGGCGACCGGGCTGCCGGGCACGCCCTCCGTCGCGGACCTCACGGACGACAGCCTGCGCCCGGCGCTGGCAACGGCGGCGCAGGTCGTGTC
>CAXTUQ010000192.1:0-9536 GCA_964247405.1 uncultured Acetobacteraceae bacterium | reverse complement strand
CCCGTGGGCGGGGCGGCGGAGGAAGCGGCGGCGCTCGACGCGATGCAGGCGCTGCGCGCCGCCGGCATCCGGGCGGAGATGGCGTATCGCGGCAACCTCAAGCGCCGCATGGAACGGGCCAACCGCATCGGCGCCCGCGCCGCGGTCATCATCGGCGAGGCCGAGCTGGCCCGCGGCGTGGCGCAGGTGAAAGACCTGGCGACCGGCGAGCAGTCGGAGGTCGCCCTGGCCGAGCTGGCGGCGGGGCTGGCATGAGCGGCAGCCTGGACTACAAGCTCGACCGCATCGTGGGCCGCGCGGCCGAGCTGCGGTCGCTGCTGAGCGAGGGCCTGGGCGGCGACGGGTTCTCCCGCGCCAGCAAGGAGCTGTCGGAGCTGGCGCCCATCGTGGACCGCATCGACGAGTTGCGCGAGGCCGAGCGGGCGAACGCCGAGGCGGAGGCGCTGCTGTCCGACCCCGAGATGAAGGATCTCGCCGAGGCCGAGCTTTACGATCTGAAGGAGAAGCTGCCGGCGCTGCGCCACGAGATCCGCCTGGCGCTGCTGCCCAAGGACGAGGCGGACGCCCGCAGCGCCATCCTGGAAATCCGCCCGGCCGCCGGCGGCGACGAGGCCAGCCTGTTCGCCGCCGAGCTGTTCCAGATGTACCAAAAGTATTCCGAGGCGAAGGGCTGGCGCGTCGAGGTGCTGGAATATGCCGACACCGGGCTGGGCGGGCTGAAAGAGGGCGTCGCCGAGATCACCGGGCGCAACGTGTTCGCCCGGCTCAAGTACGAATCCGGCGTCCACCGGGTGCAGCGCGTGCCGGCGACCGAGAGCCAGGGGCGCATCCATACCTCCACCGTGACCGTCGCGGTGCTGCCGGAAGCGGAGGAGGTCGATGTGCAGGTGAACGAGACCGACCTGCGCATCGACGTGTACCGCGCGTCCGGCGCCGGCGGCCAGCATGTCAACAAGACGGAAAGCGCCGTCCGCATCACGCACATCCCTTCGGGCGTCGTGGTGGCGATGCAGGAGGAGCGGAGCCAGCATAAGAACCGCGCCAAGGCGATGAAGATCCTGCGGGCGAAGCTGTACGAGGCGCAGCGGTCGAGCCTCGCCACCACCCGCGCCGCCGACCGCAAGTCGCAGGTCGGCACCGGCGACCGCAGCGAGCGCATCCGCACCTACAACTTCCCGCAGGGCCGGGTGTCGGACCACCGGGTCGAGCTGACCTTGCACAAGATCGACCGGATCATGCAGGGCGACCTCGACGACATCGTGGACCGGCTGACCGCCGAGGACCAGGCCGCCCGGCTGGCCGCCCAGGATTGACAGTGGAAGTGACGGTCGGCGAGGCGCTGCGCTTTGGTGCGGCGCGTTTGGCGTCGGCCGGGGTGGACAACCCGCGGCTGGACGCCAGGCTGCTGCTCGGCCACGCCACCGGGCTGTCGCGGGAGGCGCTGTTGCGGGACCCGGGGCGGATGGTCGATCCCGCGCCGTATGACGCCCTTCTGGCCCGCCGCGCCGCGCGGGAGCCATTGGCGCTGATTTTAGGCCGCCAGGAGTTCTGGAGCCTCCCATTCGCGGTGTCCGCCGCAACGCTGATCCCACGCGCCGACAGCGAGGCGGTGATCGAGGCGGCGCTGGCGGCGCTGCCGGACCGGGGCCAGGTGGGCCGCATCCTGGACCTCGGCACCGGCACGGGCTGCTTGTTGCTGGCGGCGCTGACCGAGTTCCCGGCGGCCTGGGGCGTTGGGGTGGACCGGGTGGCGGAGGCCGCTTCGCTTGCGGCGCGCAACGCGGCGGCGCTGGGGCTGGCGGCGCGGGCCGCGTTCCTGTGCGGCGATTGGGACGCAGCGCTTTCGGGCCGCTTCGACCTCGTGCTCAGCAACCCGCCCTACATCCTGGGCGGCGACATCGCCGGCCTGATGCCGGAGGTTTCGCGGCATGAGCCGCGCCGCGCGCTGGACGGCGGCGCGGACGGGCTGGACGCCTACCGCCGCATCCTCGCGTCCCTGCCGCGGCTGCTGGCGCCCGGCGGGGTTGCGGTGCTGGAAATCGGCGCCGGCCAGACGGAGGCGGTCGCGGCCTTGGCCGGGCAACCGGTCGAGTTTCGCGCCGATCTCGGCGGCATTCCTCGCGCGGTGGTGGTGGGACCTGAGAAAACGTTTGATAGGACGGCCCCGGACCGCTAGTGTGGCAACGCGATCAGGATCGAGGCCCAGGAGGCGCGATCTCGCTTGTGTTGCCCGCTTGTGTGCGGGCGAAACCCAAAGCCCACCATACGACTGCCGCCGGGCCGCGCCCGCGTACGTCCCAGGGTGGTCGCAAACAGGAAAGTGCTCCATACGAATGAACGTGAAACGTATGCGCGGACGCAACCATAGGGGTGGCGGTGGCGGCGTTCCGATCAGGCACCAATCCGGCAACGTGCCGCTGAACCGCAACCATGTTTTCGACAGCAACGGTCCTGACCTGCGCATTCGCGGCACCTCGCAGCAGTTGTCCGAGAAGTACCTGCAGCTCGGCCGCGACGCGATGAGTTCGGCGGACCGGGTGATGGCCGAAAGCTACTTCCAGCACGCCGAGCATTACTTCCGCATCCTGAACGCCATGAACCAGGCGGCCCAGCTCCAAGGCCAGACCAACGGGGGCCAGGCCAACGGTTCGGGGCCGCAGCGCCGTCCGCCCTATGAGCGGGAGGGCGCCAACGGCAGCGAGATGCCGGCTGCTGAGCAGCAAGGCGCCGAGCAGGACGACGAGGACGAAGCGCAGACGCCGCAAGCTGCCGCCGCACCCGAGCCGCCGGCCGAACCGCGGGAAATTCCGATTGCCGCCGTGCCGCCCGAGGCCTGAGCCGGGAGCCTATTCGGCCGGCGCGTCGAGTGCAGCCCGAAGGCGCCGGCCTTCCGCCGTGTCCAGCAGCCCGGCGCGCAGGAACAGGTCGATCAGCACCAGGTTCACGTTGAACTTGAAGGCGTCGGACCGCCGGACCTCTTCCAGCACCGCCGGCAATGGGCGCAGCTCGAACGACTCAACCTCGCCGTCCCGCGGGTGCGGCTCGAAGTCCTCCGGCAGCAGCAGGTCGTAGCAGTGCAGGCGGTCGCGCCGCAGCCCTCCCGGGTAATCCATGGCGTAGTCGAGCCGCGCGACCGGCACCGCCCCGGCGATCAGGGCCGGGGGGATCGCGGCTTCCTCATCCGCTTCCTTGGCCAGCGTTTCCCACGGCGAAAGCCCGGACGGCACGCCGCCGCCCACCAGGTGATCGAGCTTGCCGGGGTCGAGCAGCTTGTGCGCCGCCCGGCGCGCGATCCAGACCCACAGTCCGTCTGCCCGTTGCACCAAGCCGTTCAGGTGCACGCCCTCCGCCTGCACGCCCAAGGCCGGCACCGCCCCGCGGTCAACCTGCGCCAGCACCGGCCCGTCCGGCGCGGCACGCACGTCGAACGCCTCGTCACGGAAACGGAACAGGCCGTGCTTTGCAAGCTGCCGGGCCAGGCCGTAGAGCCGGCCGGCCGGGACAGAAACCCCGTCCGGACCCAGGGCGGCGCCAAGCCCTGCCAGCGCCGCCGCGGTGTCCGGCAGCACCCACCCGGCCTGCGCCACCCCCAGCCGCAACGGCATCCGCCGCCCTGGCAGCACGGCGTTGCGGCAGGCGGCGATGTGGCGCATGAGATCGTTCATCCCCGCGATATGGCGACAATCCCGGGTCATCCCAGGCATTCGGCCCTTCCAGCACCGCCCGCCGTCGCCACATACGGTCCATGAAGCCCGCCAGCCTTCCGCCCTCCGCGTCCGACACGTCATCGCGGACCGGCTTCCAGACCGTGCGCTCATTGCTGCCTTACCTGTGGCCCCGGGGGAACGTCGGCGCCCATGTGCGCGTGGTGGCGGCCGTCGTGCTGCTGGTTCTGGCGAAGGTCGCGACGGTTTATATACCCATCGTTTACAGCCATGCCGTGGACGCGCTGTCCCCTAAGAATCACCCGCTCACCGTCCCGCTGGGATTGATCGTGGCCTACGTGGTGCTGCGCGTCGCCTCCGCCGGGTTCGCCGAGTTGCGCGACGCGGTGTTCGCCGCCGTGGCGCAAAGCACGGTGCGCAAGGTCGCGCTGCAAACGTTCCAGCACCTGCACCGCTTGTCGCTGCGCTTCCACATGGACCGGATGACCGGCGGCCTGTCCCGCTCCATCGAGCGCGGCACGGCGGGCGTGGAGAACGTGCTGCGTCTGGCGGTGTTCAACATCGTCCCGACCCTGCTTGAGGTGGTGCTGGTCGTCGGCATCCTGTGGCATCTGTTCGACTGGCGCTTCGCCGGCGTCACGCTGGTGACGGTGGCGCTCTACATCGGGTTCACCTTCGGCTTCACCAACTGGCGCGTCCGGTTCCGCCGGGCGATGAACGACACCGACAACGACGCGCAGAACAAGGCCATCGACAGCCTGCTGAACTTCGAGACGGTGAAGTATTTCGGCAACGAGGCGCATGAGGCGCGGCGCTTCGACGAGGCCCGCGCCCGCTACGAGCGCGCGGCGGTCAAGAGCCAGGTCACGCTCAACATGCTGAACCTGGGCCAGGCGCTGATCATCGCGGCCGGCCTCGGCGGTGTCATGCTGATGGCGGCGGACGGCGTGCAGGCCGGCAGCATGACGGTCGGGCAGTTCGTGCTGGTGAACACCTACCTGATGCAGCTTTACCAGCCGCTCAACTTCCTGGGCTTCGTGTACCGGGAGATCAAGCAGGGCTTGGTGGATATGGAACAAATGTTCCGCCTGCTCGCGGTGGGGCAGGAAGTCGCGGACCGGCCCGGCGCTACCGTGCTCGCGGCGCACCCGTCCGGCGGCGCGCAGCCCGGCACGGTGGCGTTCCACGACGTGCATTTCGGCTACAACCCCAACCGGGAAATCCTACGCGGCGTGAGCTTCTCCGCCGCCGCCGGGGCGAAGCTTGCCATCGTGGGTCCGACCGGCGCGGGGAAGTCCACCATCAGCCGCCTGCTGTTCCGCTTCTACGACGTGACGGAGGGCGCGGTGGAGATCGACGGCACCGACGTGCGCGACATGACGCAGGCCAGCCTGCGCGCCGCCATCGGCGTGGTGCCGCAGGACACCGTGCTGTTCAACGACACCATCGGCTACAACATCGCCTATGGCCGCCCCGGCGCATCGCAGGCGGAGGTCGAGCACGCCGCCCGGCTCGCCCAGGTGCACGACTTCGTCATGCGCCTGCCGGACGGCTACGACACCCGCGTCGGCGAGCGCGGCCTCAAGCTGTCGGGCGGGGAGAAGCAGCGCGTCGCCATCGCCCGCACGGTCCTGAAGAACCCGCGCATCCTCATTTTGGATGAGGCGACCAGTGCGCTCGACACACGGACGGAGCGGGAGATCGAGACGGCGCTGCGCACCGTGTCGGCGCACCGCACCACGCTGGTGATCGCGCACCGTTTGTCCACCGTGACGGACGCCGACGAGATCCTGGTGCTGAACGAGGGCAGGGTGGCCGAGCGGGGCACCCATGCCAACCTGCTGGCCGCAGACGGGCTGTATGCCCGCATGTGGGTACTGCAAATCGAGCAGGGCGAGGTGCCCCCGCCGGAGGCGACGCAATCGATGCCGGAGGCGGCGTTGCCGGAGCCGGTCGCGGCGCAGTAGCCGCAGGCCGACCGCCAAACAACCTGAACAGGAGGACTCCCTATGCCGCAAGACGGCCATCACGCCTCACCCGAGACCCCGGCCGACCTGAGCCATGCCGGCGCCATCGTTGACAAGGCCATCGAGTACATGACCGGGCAGAACCTCAGCCCGCTATCGGTCGCTTCCGCCTTGCTGGGCGGCTCGCTCGGCCTGCTGGCGCGCACCATGAGCGACGAGGCCATCGTGCAGGTGCTGCAAAACGCCATGTCCAGCGTGCGGTCGGGCGAGCTGCGGGCGGAATACGGCCCGCATGGGGGCACGTCGGGACGCGCCTGAAGCGCCGCGGGTTGACGCGGCAGCCGGGTGACGGCATAAGCCGCGTTTGAGCCGCTGGGGCTTTGCCCTGTGCGGCATTTTGATTTGAGGGTTTCCGATGTCTCGTCGCTGCCAGTTCACGGGCAAGGGTGTGCAGTCTGGCAACAACGTCAGCCACGCGAACAACAAGTCCCGCCGTCGCTTCCTGCCCAACCTGCAGCACACGTCGCTGCTGTCGGACATCCTGGGCGCCACCATCCGCGTGCGTTTGACCACCCATGCCATCCGCACCATCGAGCATAACGGCGGCCTCGACGCCTTCCTGCTGGGCACGCCGAACCGGAACCTGCCGGAAGAGGCGCAGGTGCTGAAGCGCCGCATCGCCCGGTCGCAGGCCAAGCGCGCCGCCGCCCAACCCACCGCCTGACAGGTCCATGGCGACGATAAAGGCCCGCTTCGGCGGGCTTTTTTTGTGCCTTGCCCGCTGGATCGCCTGCCCATGGTAGGCCGGGCGCTCCGGCGGCTGGCACGCCGCAGGCACGTCGCCCGCCAGGGCCGGCGGACTCCGGCGGCACCCTCCTTCACGGTGCGGCTGCCGGACGGCCGGGTGATCGCCGCCGAGGAGTATGGCGATCCGGCCGGACCCACGGTGCTTTACTTCCATGGCTGGCCGGCGTCGCGGCTGGAGGCCGGGCTGATCCCGGATTTGCCGATCCGCGTGTTGGCGATGGACCGCCCGGGCTACGGACGGTCCTCGCCGCATCCGGGCCGGACCTTGCTGGACTGGCCGCGGGACGTGGCCGAGGTCGCGGACCGGCTCGGCCTCCAGCGGTTCCATGTCGTCGGCTTGTCGGGCGGGGCGCCCTACGCGGTGGCCTGCGCCTATGCTTTGCCGCAGCGGGTGCGGGGCGTCGCGTTGGTCTGCCCGGTGCCGCCGGCGCACGGCGTCCATCCGCGTGCGCCCGGCGTTGGCCACCTGTACCGCCTTGGGCGTCACCCGGTGCTGGCGCACCGCCTGCTCAGCATCATGCGCCCGCTGCTGCGGCGCCGGGTCATCACGCCGCGCACCCTGGTCGGCGGCTCGCTGCCGCCCGCCGACCGCGAGTGCCTGGACCGCCAAACCCTGTCCGGCCTTGCCCGAGTCTGGCGGGAGGGGATCGGGCGGAACGTGCAGGGCGCGCTGTCAGACGCCGGGATCTACGCCCGCGACTGGCAGGTTCCGCTCGGCGAAATCACCGTGCCCGTCGATCTCTGGTATGGCAGCGAGGACTCGCTGATCCCGCTGCACGCCCTGGCGCCGCTTGAGGCGATGCCCGGGCTGCGCCTGCATATCGTGCCGGGGGAGGGCCACTACTCCCTGGCGATCCGGCACGCGGCCAGCATCCTGCGGCAACTGACGGATGAGCCGCTGGCTGTCCAAGTGGCTTATACGGGCGGCACCATTGATAGACCCGTGTGCGGTTGCTGATGGGTTTCACCCATCCTACGCGACCCATACCGTAGGATGGGTGAAACCCATCGGCGGAGGACGGTCATTCAATCAAGCCGTCTGTATCATTCCGCGTGGCTGACCGCGGCGAAGGCCTTTGGTCCGTCGTCGCCGAAGAGGCTCAGGCTGTAGGACTGGCGCCACCGCGTGAGGACCGTTCCGTCATCCCGCAGCAGGTCCCATGTCACCGCCGCCAACACAGCCCGGCTGCCTATGAGAGCCACCGAGAGATCCAACCATCGGCACGACCGGCAGCCATCACCGTAGTACCGATCCAACGCGGCCTGATAATAGCGCGCGATATCGTCCTGCTAAAGCAGACCGGTGAGCGAACCGTCCCTATCTAACGCGACGAAGGGTGCGGCAAAGAGTTGGGCGACATGGGCACCATCAAAGGTGCTGAAAACCTCCACGAAGCGATCAAAATAAGCTTTGGCCTTCACAAAGCCGGGGAGGATCACGTCATCCATGTCAGCTTTCGATCAACGCGTATCCGCTCGCGAGGAGGGCAGGCCATTATGCTTAAACGACCAGCGGCGCCCGCTCGGCCATCGCCCGCCCCCAGGCGCGCGCCGCGTCCTCGTCGAACAGTTCGGCGAGCTTCTTCATGACGGTGCCGCCCAGTTCCTCCGCATCGACGATGGTCACGGCCCGGCGGTAGTACCGCGTCACGTCGTGCCCGATGCCGATGGCGATCAGCTCGACGGCGTCCCGGCCCTCGATCTCCCGGATCACCTCGCGCAGGTGCTTTTCCAGGTAGTTGCCGGGGTTGACCGACAAGGTGCTGTCGTCCACCGGGGCGCCGTCGCTGATGACCATCAGGATGCGCCGGTGCTCCGGACGCGATACCAGCCGGCGGTAAGCCCAGAGCAGCGCCTCCCCGTCGATGTTCTCCTTGAGCAAGCCTTCCCGCAGCATCAGGCCCAGGTTCTTGCGCGCCCGGCGCCACGGCGCGTCGGCGGATTTGTAGATGATGTGGCGCAGGTCGTTGAGCCGCCCGGGGTTGCGCGGCTTGCCCTCCGCCACCCAACGCTCGCGGCTGTGCCCGCCCTTCCAGGCGCGGGTGGTGAAGCCCAGCACCTCGACCTTGACCGCGCAACGCTCCAAGGTGCGGGCCAGGATGTCGCCGCACATAGCGGCGACCGTGATGGGCCGGCCGCGCATGCTGCCGGAGTTGTCGATCAGCAGCGTCACGACGGTGTCGCGGAAATCCGTCTCCCGCTCCCGCTTGTAGGACAGCGACAGCATGGGGTTGACGACCACGCGGGCCAGGCGCCCGGCGTCCAACATGCCTTCGTCCAGGTCGAACTCCCAGGCCCGGGTCTGCTGCGCCAGCAGCCGGCGCTGCAAGCGGTTGGCAAGCTTGCTGACCACGCCCTGCAAGTGCTGCAACTGCTGGTCGAGTTGCTGGCGCAGCCGGGCCAGTTCCTCGGGGTCGCACAGATCCTCGGCGTCCGTCTCCTCGTCGTTGGCGCGGGAAAACGCGCGGTAGGCCATGTGGTCGTCCGGCACGGGCTTCTCGCGCCGGGTCTGCGGGCCGCCGGGGCGGTCATCGCCTTCGGCCGCCGCGGCATCCTCCTCGGCGTCGTCCTCGCCCTCGTCCTCCGAGGCCTCGCCCTGCATCTGCTCGGGCTGCGCGCCCATCGAGCTGTCTGTATCGGCCTGGGTGTCACCCTCGGTTTGCTCCGCGTTGTCCTGCGACCCGGCCTGCTCGCCGCCGTCCTCGCCCTCGTCGGTCTGGTCGTCGGGTTCGGCCTCGACCTCGGCTTCCGCCAGGTTCAGCGCGGCGAGCAGCTTGCGCGCTGCCCGGGTGAACCGCGCCTGGTCGGCCTGCGCGGACGCCATCTCGGCCAGCGCGCCCTCCGCGTCGTCGCCCAGGGTGCCGCGCCAGCTTTCCAGGATGCGCGCCGCGGCGGGCGGCACCGGCTCCCCCGACATGCGCTCGCGCGCCAGGAGGGACAGCGCCGCCGGCAGCGGCAACTGGTCCTTGCGCGTCATGCGGTCGTAGCCTTCCGCCTCGCACTCCTCGCAAAGCCGGGCGCGGATGTTGGCGGCGACGCCTGCCATGTGCGCCGTGCCGACCACCTCGACCCGCGCCTGCTCCAGCGCGTCGTACAC
>CAXTUQ010000191.1:0-9537 GCA_964247405.1 uncultured Acetobacteraceae bacterium | reverse complement strand
CCACCCGCCCCGCCACCTTCGCCTGCGCCGCCAATCGCAAGATCAACAGCCCCAGCGCCGCGGACGCCAGCGACCCCACGAACACGGCCAGCTTCACCTCGTCCCCCCGCGGCGTCTGCCGGAAGGCGAGGTCGCCGATGAACAGGCTCATGGTGAAGCCGATTCCGCACAGCACCGCGCCGCCGTAAAGCTGAGTCCGCGTGACGCCCTCCGGCAGCCGGGCCAGGCCGAGGCGCGCGGCCAGCAGCACCGCGCCGAACACGCCCACCTGCTTGCCGACGAACAGGCCGAGCGCGGTGCCGAGCGCCAGCGGGTCCCATAGCGCGCCGGGCGGCAAGGTGTCGAAGGCCAGCCCGGCGTTCGCCAACCCGAACAGCGGCAGGATGGCGTAGGCGACCCACAGCCCGAGCCGGTGCTCCAGCCGCTCGGCCGGCGCCTGGTCCTCCCCAAGCTTCGCCCGCATCGGCACGACGAAGGCCAGCGCCACGCCGGCCAGCGTCGCGTGCACGCCGGAGCGGAACACCAGCGCCCACAGCACCGCGCCGCCGAGCATAAAGGGCCACAAGCGCCGCACGCCGGCGCGGTTCAGGCCCAGCAGCCCCAGCCACACCAGCGCCGCCAAGCCCAGCGCCGCCAGGTCAAGCCCCTCCGTGTAGAACACCGCGATCACCACGATGGCGCCCAGGTCGTCGATGATCGCCAGCGCCGTCAGGAACACCTTGAGCGCCACCGGCACCCGGCTGCCCAGCACGCTCAGCACGGCCAGCGCGAAGGCGATGTCGGTCGCCACCGGCACCGCCCAGCCGCGCAACGCGGTGCCGTCGCCCCAGTTCAGCGCCGCGGTGATCGCCGCGGGCACCACCATGCCGCCCAAGGCCGCCAGCCCCGGCGCCGCGAGCCGGGCGGGGGACGCCAGCTCGCCCTCCGTGATCTCCCGCCGCAGCTCCAGCCCGACCAGCAGGAAAAACAGCGCCATCAGCCCGTCGTTGACCCAGATGTGCACGGGCTTCGCGAACCCGACCACGCCGAGCGGATAGTGCAGCAGGGCGCGGTAGGCCGGCGCCGCCGCGGAGTTGGCCCAGCCGAGCGCCACCAGGGCGGAGACGATCAGCACGAGGCCGCCCGCGCTTTCCGACCGCAGGAAAGCGGCCAAGGCCGCCACGTGCCGCCGGGCAGCGTGCGTGATGAACAGGTATTGCATCCGTGGTCCCAGTGATTGCGTCCGGCCGCCGGACCAGGCCCGGGCAACACGGGCGGCGCTGCCACGTTGCCTGGGTCTGCGCCGTGGCCCCATGGTTCCCTTATGACGCATCCCTTGCTCACTCAACGGCGATTCGGGCACGGTTCCGGGAACCCCGGCGCCCTGTGGGAGCAGGCCATGCGGGCGGGCGCGTTCGATACCGCCTGGGCGGTCAGCGACGCCGTGCTGGAGGCGCGCGACCCAGCGGCGCGGGATGATCCCGCCCTGCCCTACCATCTGCGCTGGGTATGGGACGGGCGCGGCCTGCAGGGGCGCCGGGTGCTGGTCCGCTGCTACCACGGCCTCGGCGACACGCTGCAGTTCTGCCGTTACCTGCCCGCGCTCCGGCGCCGGGCCGCGCACGTGACGCTGGAAGCGCAGCCGGAGCTGCTGCCGCTGCTGCGCGCCCTGCCCGGCCCCGACCGGCTGATCCCGTTCCGCCCGGACGCGCCCGCCCCGGCGTCGGAATGCGATGTCGAGATCATGGAACTCGCCCACGCCCTGCGCCTGGCCCCGGATGGCGCCCCCTATTTGTCCGCCGACCCGCTACCCCGGCCGGCCGAGGGCCTGCTGGTGGGGCTGTGCTGGCAGGCTGGCGGCTGGGACCCGGGGCGGTCCGTGCCGCTGCCGGCCCTGGCCCCTTTGGCGCAGGTGCCCGGCGTGCGGCTGGTCAGCTTGCAGCGCGGCCCCGGGATGGCGGAGCTGTCCGCCGCGGGTGCCCCGCCGGTGCTCGACACCGGGGACCGCAGCGCGGACGTGGGGACAGTCGCCCGGCTGCTGGCGACGCTGGACTTGGTGGTGACGGTGGATACCATGGTCGCGCACTTGGCCGGCGCGCTGGGCCGGCCGACCTGGCTGCTGCTGAAGGCAGAGGCCGACTGGCGCTGGATGACCGGGCGGCGCAGCCGTTGGTATGACTCGGTCCGACTCTATCGGCAGGCCCGCCCCGGCCAATGGACGGAGCCGGTGGCGCAGATGCGGGCGGATCTCGATGGCTTGCTCCGGCGGCGCGCGTGAGGGAACCCCGGCGCAATTCGGCGTTTGTAGGCCTACAAGGTTTGCGATAGGACCAGTATGCTGTGTCCATGTCCCATCCAACCCTCCGGATTCGCTAGGCCCTGACGTTGCGAATCGTGATCCTCGGCCTGACCATCACCTCATCCTGGGGCAACGGGCACGCGACGACGTTTCGCGGCCTGATGCGCGGCCTGGCGCGGCGCGGCCACGGCGTGCTGTTCCTGGAGCGCGATAAGCCGTGGTATGCCGACCACCGCGACTTGATGGTTAAGGATTAGGGGTAAACCCGGCTCTACACCGGGCTGGAGGAGCTGTCGCAACGCTGGGCGGGGGCTATCCGGGCGGCGGATCTGGTTATCGTGGGGTCCTACGTGCCGGACGGCGTCGCGGTGGGCGCGCTGGTGCAGCGCCTGGCCGGGGGCGTCACGGCGTTCTACGACATCGACACCCCGGTGACGCTGGCGGCGCTGGACGATGGCTCCTGCGACTACCTGACACCGGAGCTGCTGCGTGGCTTCGACCTTTACTTGTCCTTCACCGGCGGGCCGACGCTGCAGTACCTCGAACGCACGCTGGGTGCGCCGATGGCGCGGGCGCTGTACTGCTCGGCCGACCCGGAGGTCCACCGGCCCGACCCGGGCGCTGTGCCGGCCTGGGATCTCGGCTACCTCGGCACCTACAGCGCCGACCGGCAGCCGGTGGTGGATGCGCTGCTGTGCCGGGCGGCGCGGGCGTGGGACGCCGGGCGGTTCGTGGTAGCCGGGCCGCAATACCCGGGCGGCCTCGCCTGGCCCGGCAACGTCGAGCGCATCGAGCACCTGGCCCCTGACCGGCACCGCACCTTCTACGCCGCGCAGCGGTACACCCTGAACGTGACCCGCGCCGACATGGTGCGCCGCGGCTACAGCCCCAGCGTGCGGCTGTTCGAGGCGGCGTGCTGCGGCGTGCCGATCATCAGCGACTGGTGGGCCGGGCTGGACGCCTTTTTCCGGCCCGGCCAGGAAATCCTGATTGCCGCCTCGACCGAGGAGGTGCTTGCGGCGATCCAAGCCTTGCCAGAGGACCGGCGCCGGGCGGTGGCCGCCGCCGCCCGGGCGCGCGTGCTGGGCGCGCACACCGGCGACCACCGAGCCGCCGAGCTTGAAGCGTATTTCGCGGAGGCCGCGCAGGCGTGCGGTCAGCGGCGGGCGGTCCCGGCATGAAGATCGTGATCTTCGGCCTGTCGGTCAGCAGCTCCTGGGGCAACGGGCACGCGGCGCTGTGGCGCGGCCTGATCGGCGCGCTGCTCGCGGCCGGGCACCGGGTCGTGTTCTTCGAGCGCGACGTGCCGTACTACCGGGACTACCGCGATCTTTCGGCCCTGCCGGAGGGCGGCGAGCTGGTGCTCTATCCCGATTGGGCGTCGGCGCTGCCGCGGGCGCGCGATGCCCTGGCGGGGGCGGATGTCGGGATGGTCACGTCGTACTGCCCGGACGCGCTCGCGGCGACGCGACTGCTGCAGGACGGCCCAACCGTCCTCCGCTGCTTCTACGACCTGGACACCCCCGTGACCCTGGCGCGGCTCGATGCGGGAGAAGGGGTGGACTACATCGGGCCGGACGGCCTGGCCGGGTTCGACCTCGTGCTGAGCTACACCGGCGGCGGGGCGCTGGAGGCGCTGCGCACCCGGCTTGGCGCGCGCCGCGTGGTGGCGATCTACGGCTCGGTTGACCCGGCGCTGCACCGCCCGGCGGCCCCGCGCCCGGAATACGAAGCGCTGCTGTCCTACCTCGGCACCTACGCCGCCGACCGCCAGGCGGCGCTCGATCGGCTGTTCGTCGAGCCGGCCCGGGCGTTGCCGGGAGAGCGCTTCGTGATCGGCGGAGCGCAGTACCCGGACGGGTTTCCATGGACGCCCAACACGTTCTTCGTGCGCCATCTGCCGCCGCCGGCGCATCCGGCGTTCTACTGCTCTTCCCGCCTCACCCTGAACGTGACGCGGGAGGCGATGGCCCGCGCCGGCTGGTGTCCGTCCGGCCGGTTGTTCGAGGCCGCGGCCTGCGGCGTGCCGATCCTGACCGACCACTGGGCCGGGCTGGACCACTTCTTCGAGCCAGGGCGCGAAATCCTGGTGGCGCACTCGACCGAGGACGCGCTGGCGGCGCTGCGCATGTCCCCCGCCGAGCTTTCCGCCATCGCGCGCCGCGCCCGCGAGCGCACGCTTGCGGAGCACAGCGCCGCCCGCCGGGTGGCCGAGATGGTGGAGGCCTTCGAGGCGGTGGCCTCCCGGGAGAGCGTTTGATGTGGGGCATCATCCCGGCCGCCGGCAACGGAACGAGCATCCAGCCGCTGGCGTTCAGCAAGGAATTGCTGCCGGTCGGTTCGCGCCTGGACGCCAGCGGCATCGAACGGCCCCGGGCGGTCAGCGAGTACCTGATCGAGCGCATGGTGCGGGGGGGTGCCGACAAGATCTGCTTCGTCATCTCGCCCTGGAAAAGCGACATCCTGCAATACTACGGCGGGACCGTGGGTGACGTGGATCTCGCCTATGTCTGCCAGGCAGGTGCTGCCGGGCTGTGCGACGCCATCTTCCGCGCCCTGCCGCTGATCCCCGAGAACGAGCCGGTGATCGTCGGCCTGCCGGACACCATCTGGTTCCCGGCGGACGCGCTGAGCCAATTGCCGGATGACCGGCTGTCGTTCCTGCTGTTCCCCGTGGAGCGGCCGGAGCTGTTCGATGCCGTGGAGCTGGACGACGATGGGCGCGTCCAGTCGATCCAGGTGAAGTCGCCCGCCGCGCGGTCCAACTGGATTTGGGGCGCCTTCAAGATGCCCGGCGCCACCCTGCACGCGCTGCACCGCCTGTGGCTGCGGCGGGAACGGGCGGACGAGTACATCGGCACGCTGGCCAACGCATGGCTCGCGGAGGGCAACGCGGCCTGGGGCGTGCGGGCGGGCACCAGCTATGTCGATGTCGGCACGCTCAACGGCTACCGGGAAGCGATGCGCCTGCTGGGCGGCCAGGCCGCTGTGCCGGCGCCGCCGCACGCCGCCGTGGAAAAACGGACCGGGTCGGCCAGATCCGGCGAACATCTTGGTTCGACGTTGGAAGGGAACACCGTTTGAGCACGCCCCACTGGACGACCGACCGCATCCGCGAGCGCGTGCAAGCGCTGGGCCCGTGGTTCCACAACATGGACCTGCGCGGCGTGCAGACTGCGCCGGAGCATTTCCTGGGCGACTACCCGGCCGTGAAGTGGCGGCGTTTCCAGGACAGCCTGTCCGCGGACCTCAGCGGCAAGACGGTGCTCGACATCGGCTGCAACGCCGGGTTCTACGCAATGGAGATGAAGCGGCGCGGCGCGGCCCGGGTGCTGGGCCTCGACTACGACGAGGACTACCTGGCCCAGGCGCGCTTCGCCGCCGAGGTGCAAGGCCTCGACATCGAGTTCCAGCAGATGTCCGTCTATGACGTGGGCCAGCTGGGCGAGCGGTTCGACGTCGTGTTCTTCATCGGCGTGCTCTACCACCTGCGCCACCCATTGCTGGCGCTCGACCTGATCCGCGAGCACGTCGCGGGCGACCTGCTGGTGTTCCAGTCGCTGCAGCGCGGGTCCAATGCGGTGCTGCCGCTGGCGGAGGATTACGAGTTCTGGGAAACGGCGGTCTTCGACGATCCCGGCTATCCCAAGCTGCACTTCATCGAGCGCAGCTACTCTCACGACAACACCAACTGGTGGGCGCCGAACGCCGCGTGCTCGGCCGCGATGCTGCGCGCCGCCGGGTTCAGCGTTGAGACCAATCCGGAAGACGAGGTGTTCATCTGCCGCACGGCGCCGCTGCCGGACGCGCGGTATGGCGCCGTGTACCCCGCTGGGAGCGCAGCGAAATCGCCAGAGCGATTTGCGCAGGCTCCGCAGCAGGCGCCCGGAAAGGAGAGCCGGCCATGATCGAGGCCGCGATGATCTGGAACGAACCGAACAACAAGTCGCATTGGGACTTCGAGAACGACCCGGGCTGGGCCACCTTCGCCCGCATGGCCAAGCTGGCCGGCCAGGCCATCGCGGCGGAAGCGCCGGGCCTGCCGCGCGTGCTCGGCGGCATCAGCCCGATCGACCCCGACTTCATCCGGGTACTCCAGGGACACGGGGCGCTCGCGGAGCTGGACGCGGTGGCGGTGCACGGCTTCCCGCTCGACTGGAACCATTGGATGCTCGACGAGTGGCCGGCGAAGCTCGACAGCATCCGCGCCGTCACCGACCTGCCGCTTTGGGTCAGCGAGGTCGGCATCTCGACCTTCGGCGCGGAGGAGGTGCAGGAATGGGGCCTGCGCCGCACGGCGGAGCTGCTGCTGGGCCTCGGCCCGAAGCGTCCGGAGCGCATCCAGTGGTACAGCCTGTATGACCTGCCCGCCGCCTGGCCCGCCACCACCCGGCACCGGGAAGCCGAGGGCAGCAGCTACTACCGGCATTTCCACATGGGCCTGCTGGACGAGCACGGGCGGCCGAAGCGCGCCGCGCGCATCTTCCACGAGTTCACCCCGGAGATCGGCCTGTGCCAATGGTTCCACTTCGAGGACCACCGGCTGGACGACGCGGTGCGCCATATGCGGGACATGGGCGTGACCACGCTGCGCACCGGGCTGAGCTGGGCCGACTGGTTTCGTCCCGACGCGGAGGCTTGGTTCGACCGGCAGATGCGCGCGCTGGAGGGCTTCAACGTCACCGCCACCTTCTGCTTCACGCCGGAGCACAAAGGGCAGTGGCCGCACCACACCGCCGTGCCCACCCACCCCGAGGAGTTCGCCGAGTTCTGCGCCGCGATGACCCGCCGTTACGCGCCGGGTCGGCTGCGGAGCAGCGCTCCCAGCGGGCCAAACGTCTTGCCGATGCGCGCCGCGGCCGGCTGATTGCATGGAGGCCGTCTTGCGCGGCCTTGCGTCGCGGCGGCCCGTGGACGCCCGGGTGGCGCTGGTTGTCGCGCATCCGGATGACGAGACCATCGCCGCCGGGGCGAGCCTGCACCTGCTGCCGGGACTGTTGCTGGTGCATGTGACCGACGGGGCGCCGCGGACATTGGCGGACGCCGCTGCTGCGGGGTTCGATGCGCCCGGGAGCTACGCCGCCGCCCGGCGCGGCGAGCTGATGGCGGCGCTGGACACGGCGGGGGCGGCGCCGGAGTTGGTGGAGTTGGGCATCGTGGACCAGGAGGCCAGCTTCGCCATGCCGGCGCTCGCCCGCGCCCTGTCCCGCCTGTTCGACGCGCGTGGCGTCGAGGCCGTGATCACCCACGCCTATGAGGGCGGGCACCCCGACCACGACGCCACTGCGTTTGCCGTGCACGCCGCGGCCGGGCACCGCCCGGTGCTGGAATTCGCCGGCTACCATGCGGACCCGGCGGGCGCGTTGCTGACCGGCCGTTTCCTGCCGGGTTCTATCCCCACGGTCATCACGCTTACGGAGGCTGAACGGGCGCGGAAACGGGCGATGTTCGATTGCTTCCGCACCCAGGCCCGGACGCTCAAGGCCTTCGGCACTGACAAGGAATCGTTCCGCCCGGCGCCGGCCTACGACTTCACGGCGCCGCCGCTGCCGGGCCGCCTGAACTATGAGCATTGGGGCTGGAGCATGACCGGCGCACGCTGGCGCGCCCTGGCGCGGGATGCCCGATGCGGCGTCTGACGGTTCTCAGCGTTGCCTACACCCTGGCGCCAGTCGGCGTCGATGCGGTGGGCGGCTCCGAACAGGTGCTGAGCAGCCTGGACCATGCGTTGGTGGCCGCGGGCCACCGCAGCCTGGTGATCGCGTGCACGGGATCGCAGGTGGCGGGCGAGTTGAGGCCCTTCCCGGCCCCGCCCGCGGATGGCCCCATCACCGCGGCCGTACACCTGGACCGCCAGGACGCGATCCGCGGCGTCATCGCCGAGGTGCTGCGGCGCGAGCCTGTCGATGTCATCCACATGCACGGGCTTGACTTCCACGCCTGCCTTCCGCCGCCGGGGTCCCCGATGCTGGCGACGCTGCACCTGCCGCTCGATTGGTATCCGCCGGAAGCGCTTGCGCCGGAGCGTCCGGATACGTGGATCAACGGCGTGTCCGAGAGCCAGATGCGCGGGGCATCGCCCAGCCCGTGCATGCTGCCGCCGATTCACAACGGCGTGCCGGTGGCGCTGCTTGGCGCCGTGCCGCCGCACAAGCGCCGTTTTGCGCTGGTGCTGGCCCGGGTGTGTCCGGAAAAAGGCCTGCATCTCGCGCTGGACGCCGCGCGGGCAGCCGACATGCCGATGCTGCTGGCCGGCGGCGTCTTCCCCTACCCGGCGCATCAAGACTACTTCCATGCCGAGATCCTGCCCCGCCTCGACCGGCACCGCCGCTACCTCGGCCCGGTTGGTTTCGTGCGAAAACGCCGTCTGCTCGCCGCTGCGCGGTGCCTGCTGGTGCCGAGCCTGGTTGCCGAAACCAGCTCGCTCGTCGCCATGGAGGCGGCTGCCTGCGGCACCCCGGTCATCGCCTTCCGCAACGGCGCGTTGCCGGAGGTGGTGGAGGACGGCCGCACCGGCTTCCTGGTGGATGACGTGGACGGCATGGCCGAGGCAATCCGCCGGGTGGACCGGATCGACCCTGCCGCCTGCCGCGAAACCGCCCGGCGCCGCTTCTCGAACGAGCGCATGACCGCCACCTACCTTGACCGATACCAGATGCTGGCGCGCGTCGCCGCCACCGCATGAACGAGGTCGTGCTGCTGGACAGCGACGCGGCGTTGCTGGCGCTGGCGCCCGAGTGGGAGGCGCTGTGGCGCCGGGTGCCGGGCGCTTCGCCGTTTGCCGCCCCGGCTTGGCTGCTGCCGTGGTGGCGGCACTTCGGCACTGGTGCGCCGCGGGTGGCGGTCCGGCGGACGGAGGGGCGGCTGTCGGGGGTGCTGCCGCTGTATCGGCTGGACGAGCCGGGCGTCCGCAAGCTGCTGCCCATCGGCGCCGGCACCACGGACCACCTGGATGCGCTGCTGGAGCCGGGCGTGACGCCGGGGCCACTGCTGCAGGCGGCGCTGGACCACGCGCGGACGGACGGGGTGGACGTGTGCGACCTGATCGAGGTGCCGCCGGGTTCGGCACTGCGCGAGGTCGCGCCGGCGGGCTGGCATACCGAATGGTCGGAGGGCCAGCCCTGCCCGGTGCTGACGCTGCCGGCGACGGTGGCCGGGCTGGCGGACGCGGTGCCGGCGAACACGCTGCGCAAGCTGCGCATGAACCGCAACCGCGCCGCCCGCGCCGGCGGGGTCACGGTTGAGACCGCCGGGCCGGA
>CAXTUQ010000190.1:0-9588 GCA_964247405.1 uncultured Acetobacteraceae bacterium | reverse complement strand
GGGGTGCGAGTTCGTCAACGGATTCCACGACACGGCCAATGCCGTCGCGACGGTCATCTACACGCACAGCCTGCCGGCGCAGTATGCGGTGGTCTGGTCGGGGTTCTTCAACTTCCTCGGCGTGCTCACTTCGTCCGGCGCCGTCGCCTTCACGGTGGTCAGCCTGCTGCCGGTCGAGCTCATCCTGCAAGTCGGCAGCGGCGCCGGGTATGCGATGATCTTCGCGCTGCTGATCGCGGCCATCGTCTGGAACCTGGGCACCTGGTCGCTCGGGCTGCCGGCGAGTTCCTCCCATACGCTGATCGGCTCGATCATCGGGGTGGGCCTGGCGAACCAGTTGCTCAGCACCAACACGAGCGTGTCGGGCGTGGACTGGTCCCAGGTGTGGGGCGTGTTCAAGGCGCTGCTCGTCAGCCCCATCGTGGGCTTCACCTGCGCCGCCTTGCTGCTGCTGCTGATGAAGGCGGCGGTGAAGTCGAAGCAGCTTTATGAGGCGCCGGACGGCAACAGCAAGCCCCCGGTGTGGATACGCGGCCTGCTGATCCTGACCTGCACCGGCGTGTCGTTCGCGCATGGCTCGAACGACGGGCAGAAGGGCATGGGCCTGATCATGCTGATCCTGATCGGTGTGGCGCCCACGGCTTACGCGCTGAACCGGGCGCTGCCGGAAAGCAGCACGCCCGCCTTCATGCAGGCGACCGGGCGGGTCGAGGGCGTGTTTACCGCCCGCGCGCAGAACCAGGCCGTCCCGGCCGACCAGGCGCGCGACCGGGTGACGCGGGCGGTGCAGGACAAGAGCTTCGACAAGCCGGACGTGTACGCCGCGATGTCCAGCCTGGCGCACGACATGGGGGCGCAGGTGCAGGGCTACGGCGCGATCAAGCGCGTGCCCGCCGAGCAGGTGCAGAACGTCCGCAACGACATGTTCCTGGCGTCCGAGGCCGTGCGCCAGATGGAGAAGCAGGGAGTGGCGTTTAGCGGCGACGAGAACGCGGCGCTGAAGGAGTGGAAAAGTCAGCTTGACGCCGGCACCAAGTTCATCCCGCTTTGGGTGAAGGTGGGCGTCGCGGTGGCGCTGGGACTGGGCACGATGATCGGCTGGAAGCGGATCGTCGTCACGGTGGGCGAGCGGATCGGCAAGACGCACCTGTCCTATGGGCAGGGCGCCGCGGCGGAACTGGTGGCCATGGCGACCATTGGTGCGGCCGACATGTACGGCCTGCCAGTCTCGACGACGCATGTGTTGTCGAGCGGCGTGGCGGGGACCATGGCGGCCAATGGGTCCGGCCTGCAATGGAGCACGGTGCGCAGCATCGCGATGGCCTGGGTGCTGACCCTGCCGGCGGCGGCGGTGCTGGCGGGCGGGCTGTACTTCCTGTTCCGCCAGGTGTTCTGACGGCTCAGAGGGCGCCGGGGCGCGTGTCGGCTTCAAGGCGCCGCTCCAGGCCGATCAGAACGTCCAGGCCTCAAGCGCCGCGCGGCGCATCCGCAAGAATAACCGCACATGACGGCATCGGCGGCCCGGCGCCGTGCCGCCCGTCCTCATGCCACCTGCCTCAGTGCCCGCGCAGGATCTGGCTCAGGAACAGCTTGAGCCGCTCGGTCTGCGGGTTCTCGAACACCTCGTTCGGCGGCCCGGCCTCGACGATCTCGCCGCGGTCCATGAACACGACGCGGTCGGCGACCTGGCGGGCAAAGCCCATCTCGTGCGTCACGCACACCATGGTCATGCCGTCCTGGGCGAGGCCGATCATGGTGTCGAGCACCTCCTTGATCATCTCAGGGTCGAGCGCGCTGGTCGGCTCGTCGAACAGCATGATCTTCGGCTTCATGCACAGGGCGCGGGCGATGGCGACGCGCTGCTGCTGGCCGCCGGAGAGCTGGCCCGGATACTTCTTGGCCTGCTCCGGGATCTTCACCCGGGTCAGGTAGCTCATCGCCAGCTCCTCCGCCTCCGACTTCGGCATCTTGCGCACCCAGATGGGCGCCAGCGTGCAGTTCTCCAAAATCGTCAGGTGCGGGAACAGGTTGAACGACTGGAACACCATGCCGACCTCGCGGCGGATGGTGTCGAGCGCGCGGGTGTCGTCGGTCAGCTCCGTGCCGTCCACGACGATGCGGCCCTCCTGGTGGGACTCCAGGCGGTTGATGCAGCGGATCATGGTGGACTTGCCGGAGCCGGAGGGTCCGCAGACCACCACCCGCTCCTTCTGGCCGACGCTCAGGTTCACGTCGCGCAGGACGTGCATGGCGCCGTACCATTTGTTGACGCGGTCCAGCAAGATCGCGGGTTGATTGGTCGTCTCGACGCGGGGACGCTCGATGGAGGCGGCTTGGCTCATGGCTGTTCCCTGGGTTGTGGCGGCGCCGCACCGTGGCGGCACCTGTTGCAGCGCAGGCGGCTCAGCGCCGGGCGGACCGGCGGAATTCCTGCTCCAGCCCGTGGCTGTAGCGGGACATGACGTAGCAGAACGCGAAGTAGATGGCAGCGAGCACGAGGTACAGCTCGGTGCTGTAGGCTTGCCAGACCGGGTCGGTGATCGCCACCTTGCCGGCGGTCAGCAGGTCGAAGATGCCGATGATGAGGACGAGCGAGGTGTCCTTGAAGAAGCCGATGAAGGTGTTGACCAAGGGCGGGATCACCAGCCGCAGCGCCTGTGGCAGCACGATGAGGCCGGTCTTCTTCCAGTAGGACAGGCCCAAGGCGTCGGCGGCCTCGTACTGGCCGCGGGGCAGCGATTGCAGGCCGCCGCGCACCACTTCAGCCAAATAGGCGCCGGCGAACAGGATGACCGCGACCTGGGCGCGCAGCAGCTTGTCCAGGTTGAAGCCCTCCGGCATGAACAGCGGGAACATGACGCTGGCCATGAACAGCAGGGTGATCAGCGGCACGCCGCGGATCAGCTCGACATACAGCACGCAGAGCACCTTGACCGCCGGAAGCTGGGTGGAGCGGCGGCCGAGCGCCACGAGCACCGCGAGCGGGAAGGCGAAGGCCAGGCCGAAGGTGGACAGGATCAGCGTGATCGGCAGGCCGCCCCAATTGTCCTGCGGCACGTATTCGAGGCCCAGCACGCCGCCCCACATCAGCACGCCGATGACGGCGAGCGTCGCGATCCAGATCAGCAGCAGCTCCTTGCGCCAGAACCGGCGCATGGCGGAGATGGCATACAGGGCGATGAACAGCAGGATGACGATGGCCGGGCGCCACTGTTCCTCGTAGGCGTAACGGCCGAACAGGATGAAGCGGTACTTGTCCCCGATCATCGCCCAGCAGGCGCCGACGCCCTTCGCGTCCCGGCAGGCCGAGGCGTCCGGCCCGGCGTCGGTCTGCGGCACCGACCAGACCGCATGAAGCACGGCCCAATCGAAGAAGCCGATGGCCCAGCGGGCAATGACGTAGATCAGCGCCAGGGTGACGGCGGTGGACAGCCAGCCGCTGAACAGGTTGGCCCGCGCCCAGGCCACCGGGGCGAAGCGGCCGGCAGCCGGGCGGGCACGCTCGGCGGTGGGGGCGGCGGGAATGCCGGCGATGGCGGGAACCGGGTCGCGGGCGGCTTCCCCGAGCGCCGCGGTGGTGCGGGTGGTGCTGTGCGACATGGCTTAACGCTCCACCAAGGCGATTCTGGCGTTGTACCAGTTCATCAAGGCGCTGATGGACAGGCTGATGGCGAGATAGACGGCCATGATCGCGGCGATGCCCTCGATGGCCTGCCCGGTCTGGTTCTGCGTCGTGTTGGCGATCGACACGACGTCCTGGTAGCCGATGGCCACCGCGAGCGAGCTGTTCTTGGTCAGGTTCAGGTACTGGCTGGTCATCGGCGGGATGATGACGCGGAGCGCCTGGGGCAGCACGATCTTGCGCAGCACGGTGCCGGGGCGGAGGCCGATGGCGCCTCCCGCTTCCCATTGGCCGGTCGGCACGGCGAGGATGCCGGAGCGGACGATCTCGGCGATGTAGGAGGCGGTGTAGATGACAAGGCCCAGGGTCAGCGCGCTGTACTCCGGGCTGACGGTGGCACCTCCGGTGAAGTTGAAGCCGCGCAGCGCCGGCATCTCCACCGTGAACGGCGCCCCGAGCGCGCCCCAGATCAGCAGGGGGAAGCCGACCAGCAGGCCGAGGGCGACCGGCCAGACCCGGGGCCGCGCGCCCGTCGCCTCCTGCTGGCGGGTGGCGGTGCGCGACCAGGCGGCCGTGCCGACCACGCCCAGGACGAAGGCGCCCAGCGCCCACCAGAAGGGGCCTTCCCACTCGACCACGGGGATCTTGATGCCGCGGTTGGACAGGAACACGCCCGGCAGCGGGTGGAAGGAATTGCGCGGCGCCGGCAAGCCCTGCAGCACCAAGTACCAGAACAGCAGTTGCAGCAGCAGCGGGATGTCGCGGATGACCTCGACATACACCGCGGCCAGGCGGGCGATCAGCCAGTTCTTCGACAGGCGGGCGACGCCCAGCACCGTGCCCCAGACCGTCGCGAGCACGACGCCGACCACCGCGACCTTCAGCGTGTTGAGCAGGCCGATCAGCAGGGCGCGGCCGTAGGTGTCCACCGCGGGGTCGTAGCCGATCAGCGACTCCCCGATCGGGATGCCGGCGGTGCGGCCCAGGAAGGCGAAGCCGGTGGCGATGTGCCGGGCGGCGAGGTTCCGGTTGGTGTTGCGCACGAGGTACCAGACGATCGCCGCGACGGCGCCCAGGATCAGCACCTGCCAGACGATGTTGCGGAAGCGCGGGTCGGACCAGCTCAGGCTCATCGCCTTCTTGGGCGCGGCCCGCATGGGCGAAAGGCGGGGATCGACGACGGCGCCGGACATGAGCGGTTCCCTAGAGGTCAGGCCGCGGCGGGGCGGCCAAAGCTGGCGATGTGGGCGCCATGCGATCGAAGCCATGGAGGCATGTCGCAGCGGCATGTCGGCAATCTGCCCCGACAACCCTTGGGAGGGCAACGGTCCCTGTGAACCATTTTCGAGAAAAAGGGCCACTCCGGTACCAGGGTGGCCCTTTTTTTGGGCAGGTCAGGCGGATTGTTGGGCGGTTCAGCGGATCGGCGGCGGGTAGTGCAGGCCGCCCTTGTTCCACAAGTTGTTGATCCCACGCGGAATGCCCAAGGGCGCCACGGTGCGGTCCCACATCTCGCCGTAGTTGCCGACGCCCTTGATGATGTTCACCGCCCAGCGGTTATCGACGCCCAGCGCCTTGCCCATGTCGCCCTCCGTGCCGACGAGGCGGCGGATGTCGGGGTTGGTGGACTTCAGCATCTCGTCCACGTTCTTGCTGCTGACGCCGCTCTCCTCGGCCTGCAGCATCGCGAACAGGGTCCAGCGCACCAGGTCGAAATACTTGTCGTCGCCCTTGCGGACCATCATGCCGAGCGGCTCCTTGCTGATGATCTCGGGCAGCAGCACGTGCTCTTCCGCCTTCGGCCCTTGCTGGAAGCGGAAGGCGGCGAGGCCGGAAGCGTCGGTCGAATAGCTGTCGCAACGGCCGGCCAGGTAGGTGTTCTGGATCTCGGCCAGGTCCTGGATCAGCACGGGGGTGAACTTCAGCTTGTTGAGGCGGAAGTAGTCGGCGATGGCAAGCTCGGTGCTGGTGCCGGGCTGCACGCAGATGGTGGCGCCGTCCAGGTCCTTCACGGACTTCACGCCGGCCGAGGACTTCACCAGGAAGCCGGTGCCGTCGTAGAAGTTGACGCCTGCGAACAGCAGGCCGAGGTTGCCCTCGCGGCCCAGGGTCCAGGTGGTCGAGCGGACCAGCAGATCCAACTCGCCGGACTGCAGCGCGGTGAACCGGTTGGTGGTGGTGGTCGGCACGAAGCGCACCTTGTTCGCGTCGCCCAGGATGGCGGCGGCGACGGCGCGGCAGGTGTCGGCGTCGATGCCCTGGATCACGCCCTTGCTGTCCGCCAGCGAGAACCCGGCGACGCCGGTGGACACGCCGCACACCAACTGGCCGCGGGACTTGATGGTGTCGATGGTCGCCGACCCGCTGCCCTGCGCCCAGGCCGGCGGCGACAGGGCCAGGCCTGCGCCGAGCAGCAGGGCGCCCAACACGGTGATTCGCTTCATGCGATGACACTCCAAAAGGTTCACAAGAACGCGCCCCCATGCGGGGCAGGATCGTGCATGGAGGTCAATGGGTGGGCGGTCAATTGGTGCGTGGTCAAAACAAGCGGCTGCCGAGGCTTCGCGTCCCGTGCCGGCAAAGCGGGCGGACCCGGCGGGTCCGCCCCTGTGGTGCGGCCGCTACTTGGCGGCGATCTGGCCGGCGCTGCTCACGCTGACGCGCTGGGTGCTGCCGGCCTTGATGCACTGGCCATACCAGCCGCCGTCTGCGCCCATGGTCAGCGTGGATATGTTGTTGCAGCCGTAGTCGGTCAGCATGGAGCGGGCGGTAGGCTCGGTGAGGTGCGTGGCCTTCGTGGCGCTCGCGACGCCGTGGGTGTCGACCATGACAGGGGTAGTGGCGCCGGCCTTGGTGCACTGGCCATGCCAGGTGCCGCCGGGGCCGGTGCCCAGGGTGGAGATGGCGGTGCAGCCGAACTCCGTCATCGCGTAGCGGGCGCGGCCTTCGGTCACGTGCTGCACGTTCGTGGTCTGGGACACGGTGCCGTCCTTGTCCATCTTCACGGTGATCGCGCTGCCGCCCTTGGTGCAATTGCCGTGATACGCGCCGTCCGGCGCGATATGGACGGAGTGGAGGTTGGTGCAGCCGAAATCCGTCATGGCGTAACGCGCTTGGCTGTCGGTCAAGACCCGGGCGCCTGCTTGGGCGGGCGGGGCGCTGTCTGTTTGTGCGAAAGCAAGGCTCGGGACTGCGGCCCCGAGCAGCAACATGGCGGTGAACGTCCTCATAAGATGCTCCTCCTTGAGTGCCCAGCGGTTATGCTACGGCTGCGGGGAAGCAATGCAGTCTAAGTAGGACGAGTCAAGCAAATGTAAGACATTTCTCGCGATGGTGGAGCCAAATTAATGAGAAGACGGGTTCAGGGCTTAAACCGCCAGTTGGGCCGCACCGGTTCGAAGCGCGGGGTGACGGCGCAAGCCCTGACGTGGACCCGTCCGGCGGGCCGGCCTACTCGGCGGCTTGGGAGAACGGCAGGCCGGTCTCGATCGGCAGGCTCTCGTCGCGGCTCCATTCGTTCCAGGAACCGAAGTACATCCGCACGTCGCGCACCCCGGCCTCCCGCAGCGCCACCAGCGTGTTGGAGGCGCGGGCGCCCTTGAAGCAATACAGGTACACCGGGGTGGACGGGGTGACGCCGACGGTGTGCGCCTCCGCCTTGATCTCGTCCGGGGACTTGAACATCGGGCCGGCGGCGGTCGGCTTCATCAAGCGGTACCATTCCAGCCAGCGCGCGCCGGGGATGCGGCCCTTGCGCGGGCAGAAGTCCGGGCCGTAGGGAGAGGAGCTGGTGCCGATCCACTCGTCCACGTCGCGCACGTCGAGCTTCACGATGGCGTCGTTGCCGACCGAGGCCAGCATGGCGTCGCGGTCGATCATCATGTCGCTGCCGGCGTCGCTCAGCGGGAAAACCTTGGGCGTCGGCTGGGCCGGGTCGGTGCTGACGGGCAGGCCGGCCGCCTTCCAGGCCTGCATCCCGCCATGCAGCACGCGGGCCTTCTCGTAGCCGAGCCAGCTCAACAGGAAGTAGCCGCGGCAGGACTGGCCGAAGCCGGAGTTCATGCTTTCCTCGTAGCACACCGCCGTTTCCGCGCCGGACAACCCGGCGGCGCCAAAGGCGTCGGCGAACTTCTGCCGCAGGGTCGCCATGCCCTCCGGCGTCGAGGTCGCGAGATAGGTGAAGATCTCGTGCACGTTGACCGCGCCCGGGATATGCCCGGCGGCGTAGGCGTCCGGCGAGCGCGTGTCGATGACCACGACATCCGGACCCATCATCCCCTGCAGCTCGGCCGGGGTCAGCAACACTTTGTCGGTCATGCTCGATCTCCTGTGATGAAGGCGGTCAGGGCAGGCGGGCGCGGAGGCCGTCCAGCGTCTCCGACAAACGGAGTTGGCAGCTCAGGCGCGAGGTCGGCGCAAGGTCGAACACGGTGTCGAGCATCGCCTCCTCTTCCTCTGACACGGGTGGCAGGCGGCTGCTCCAGGCGGGGTCCACGATCACGTGGCAGGTGGCGCAGGCGAGCGAGCCGTTGCACTCGCCCAGCACCGGCAGCCCGGCGGTGCGGGCAAGCTGCATGACGCTGTCGCCGGGCTGGCCTCGCAGCAGCACCTCCCCGCCGGGTCCGTCGATGACGGCGTGCAGCATCAGTGCAGGCTTCCCGAAGAGGTCTTGAGCGCCAGGCGAAGCTCGGGGCGGCTCAGCTCCTGTCGCAGGTGGCGGATGGAAGGGGTGATGATCGCGACGAAATGGCCCTCGCGGATGCGGCGGTTGACCGGCGACCCTTCAAGGTAACCGCGGGCGCCAGTGTGCATCAACGCGGCCTGCCCGGCTTCCAGCGTCAGCTCGCTGATTTGCAGGCGGGCGGTGAGCACGGCGCGGAGGTATTCCGGGGCCTGCTCCAGCGGCGTCGCGGCGAGATGGGCGACCTCCTGGCGCAGCGCCGAGAGGTCGGCCGCGAAGTCGTCGGCGCGGCGGGGCAGATGCTGGTTGGTGTGGCCGTGGGTCGCGTCGGCCTCCCGCATCAGGGCGATGCACGCCTCCGTCACGCCGATGCCCATGCCGGTCTGCAACAGGATGAAACCCGCCTTGATGCGGCGGATCATGTCGCCCAGCGGGTCGGCCAGCAGCATCTCGTCGGCGATGAAGGCGCGGCGGAACAGCACGCTGTAGGTGCCGGTGCCCTCAAGCGCCACGAAGTGCGCGTTCTGCTTGAGATCGACGCCGGGCTGGCCGCAGCGGATCATCGCCATGATGCGGTGGTCCGGCCGGTCCGCATCCACGAACACCGTGCCGAACAGGTGGCCCGAGCCGAGGTTGCTGACCCAGGGCAGCACGCCGGACACTTCGTAGCCGCCGGGCACGCGGCGGCCGCGCAGCTTGAAGGTCTCGATGCCGGACAGCGACTTCATCGGGTTGGACAGGCCGGTGCCGCCCATGGCGGCGCCTTGCGCCAGGCCGGGCTGCAATTCGTCGCGAAGTGCTGTGTTGTCCGACTGCTCCAGGTACCAGCCGGCGGCGTCCTGGCACCAGGTGCAGAAGGCGGTGGACATGCAGGTTTCGCCCACCGCGGCCATCGCGTCGATGGCCGCGGCGATGCTGGGACGCGGGGCGTAGGCGGCGAGGTGGTGGGCGAACAGCCCGGCGCCGCCCAGGGCACGCATCGCCTCGGCGGGATACAGGCCGTCCTGGTCGATCTGCTTGACCAGCGGCGCCAGCTCCGCGTCGATGGCGGCGCGCAGCGCGGCGTCGGACGGGAGCGCTGCCTGGGCGCCGGCATGGATTGCGGTTTCGCTCATGGCAACGCTCCCTGTTTCAGACGGTCAGACGGACTTGACGTCGAGGCCGACCGGCTTGGTGAAGGTGTTGGCGACCGGGGACCACTTGGTGGCGTGGGCGATCAGGCCGTCGAGTTCCTCCTGCGGCGCATCGGCTTCCAAGTGGACCTTGGCGCGCACCGCATCGAAGC
>CAXTUQ010000189.1:0-9625 GCA_964247405.1 uncultured Acetobacteraceae bacterium | reverse complement strand
GGCTGCTGCTCACCCTGCGGCGCTGGCTGCCGAAGCGCGCGGTCGTCGCCGTCATGGACGGCGAGTTCGCCGCCCTCGAACTGCTGCACGCGCTGCGCCCATCCATGGCGGTCATCACGCGGATGCGCAAGGACGCGCGCCTGTTCGACCCACCGTCGCACTGCGAGGACAAGCCCGGCCGTCCCGCCCGCAAGGGCGCGCGCCAGCCTCTGCTTTCCGCACGCGTCGCCGACCCGGCGACACGCTGGCTGCGGGTCGTGCAGTCCAGCCGGACGTCGTGGCGCAGCGCGGGCTGGATTGAATACACTTCCGGCACTGCGCTATGGCATCACGGGGGCAAGCCGATCGTGCCAATCTTATGGGTGCTGGTCCGCTACCCCGACGGCCGGCGCGAGCCGGAAGCTTTCCTGTGCACCGACACACAGGCCGACCCGCGCGACGTGCTGGACTGCTTCAACCGGCGCTGGGCTGTTGAGACCACCTACGAAGAGGCCCGCGCGCATCTCGGGATGGAAACGCAGCGCCAGTGGTCCGATCCCGCAATCTTCCGGACCACGCCGCTGCTGCTCGGGCTCTACAGCGTGGTCACGCTCTACATGCACCAGAATGCCGAGCGCCTGGCGCTCTCGCCACGCCGGGCTGCCTGGTATCCAAAGCCAGCTCCGACCTTTATCGATGCGATCGCGCGATTGCGCCAGCACCTCCGGTTCGAGCGTATCGTCACATCGGCCGGAAACGCCGACATGACGCAACCACTCCCGCCGGCCATGCAGAGCATCATCGAGGCCGCCTGCTACGCGCAGTGACGGTCAGCCATGCCTCAATCAGCCCAGCGAGAATGGGCAAAGCCGAGGCATAATGGCTGTGGATCTGCCCGGAAAGGCCGCCGCAAAATGGGCAGGCGCTCTGCGCCAGCTTGGGCGTGGTGACGATGGTGACGCGGTCGGGCGTGGGCAGGACTTGCACGACCGAGAAATCCGCTGGGATCAGCGGCAGGATACGGCGGGGCAAGGCGGGAGATCAGACCTCCGGAGGTGACCACCTCATAGGGCGTCATATGGCGTCCGGTCATCGTTTGTTCCATCCAACTGCATTAAAGCAGCGGATGAACCTGAACCCCAGCCGATTACAATCACCGGAATACGCAAATTGCTTTCCGATTGCCCATTAATCGTGTTGCCACTTCGTGATCACGGTGGCTAGTCTGTTGTGATCACGGGAGCCGGTGCTCCATGGAACCGCTGGAAGGCTGTCATGCCGTCGAAGGTCGTTCGCTTGGGTAGTATCCTCGATACGGAACTCGCTTGCGGCATTGAGATTGTCGCAGATCTCGTGGCCACGACGCTTGGACCCGCAGGCCGCGCCACCATGGCCGGGCGGACCTATGCAAATAGCGTACTGCTCCGCGACGGTTATGCCGTGGTTCAGGAGCTTGAATTCAGCGGCAGCGGGCGGCAGATCGGCCTACATGCCATGCGAGATCTGGCATGGCGCACGATTGACCAGGTAGGCGACGGAGCGAGCACGGCTATCGTGATGGCGCGCGAGTTCATTCGCAGTGGCGCCAGGATGCGTTCGCTGGGTTTCGCACCCGCAGCTGTTCAGGACGCCATGAGCCGGCATTGCTGCGCGATCATCGCGGAACTTGAGGCGGCAGCCGTGCCGGCCACTTCGCCGGGGCAACTGCTCCAGGTCGCGAGCCAGGCCGCTCATGGCGATGCGGGGATCGCGCAACTGATCGTTGGCGCTCACGGGGATGCCGGCCCGGACGGCGTCGTCGCGGTGGAGCCGGGTCACGGCCGCGGCGACGAGCTTGACGTGAGGCTCGGCATGCATGTCGAGAGCGGCTGGATGTCGCCGCATTTCGTCGTTGATCAGCGGACGCAAAGCGTCACATTGAACAATCCCCTTATCCTGCTTCATCTTGAGCACGTGCACGACGTCGGCTCGATTGTTCCGGTGCTGGAGATGATGGCCAAGGCCGGCCGCGCGCTGGTCATCATTGCCGGGGGACTGGGCAGCGAGGCCTTGGCGACGCTTGTTGCGAACAGGCGCGCAGGCTTCAAAGTCGCAGTCGTCAAGGCGCCGGGAGTGGGGCCATGGCGGGCCGCGATGCTGGACGACATCGCCGCGGCGACCGGCGGAACCGTCATCGCGCCGAGCACGGGGACCTCCCTGGCGCATGTCCGCCCCCTCATGCTAGGTCGGGCGAAGGAGGTTCAGGTCGGACGGACGGGCACGACGATCGTGGGCGGCCACGCCGACCCTGTACTCCTGGCCAACCGGATCTACGAGATCCGTGACGCCCTCCGGCGGGAGCGTTACCTCAGCTACGACCGCGACCAGCACCGGCGACGGCTCGCAAGGCTGGCGGCCGGCATCGCCACTGTGCGGCTCGGCGGCACGACGGATCTCGAGATCGCTGATCGCGTCAGCAAGGCCAGGGCGGCCTCGGCTGCAGTTGGGCAAGCGCAGGCCGGCGGCCTTCTGCCGGGTGCGAGTTCCGCTCTCATCCACGCCGGACGCCGCGCCAGAGGCGCACTCACGGACGACCTCCTGGGCCAACTCGTCGGCCAGGTGTTCGAAGCGGCCCTGCAGGCGCCGCTCCGCGCTGCCCTGGTGAATGCCGGTCTCGATGCGAGGAGCATCCTGACCCGCGTGGCGGAAAACGATGGCCTTTGCTTCGACATCGCGACGAGGATCTTCGAGAGGGACACAGCGCTCTTCGACCCTCTTCCTGTCATGAAGGCAGCGCTCCGAAACAGTGTTTCCGTCGCGAGCCGACTTTTGGGTGTCGAAGCAATCATTTTGTCCAGGGTAGCCTGACTTCAATGCACCCGATCACTGGCACAATACTTGCCAATTCTGAAAAGCACTCTCGGCTTTAACCTTTGAGGGCTCTCTCGCGATGATTGGCAGGTCCTAATGGGCGTGACTGTGAACGGAGTTCTAGCTCAGGACAAGGCGCATGCAGAATATATGCCTCCTCCCTCGGCAGAACCGCAACCAATGCTCGAGATCATCGATGCGGTGCACCGTTACGGCAACGTCACCGCCCTCAACCACGTTTCGGTGTCGGCCGCGCCTGGAGAGTTCCTGACCATTCTGGGGGAAAGCGGGTCGGGTAAGACGACGCTGCTGCGCCTGATCTCCGGGTTGGAAAAGCCGTTTGAGATTGGAGCACTTCGCTTGAACGGAGTGGATGTCAGCGATGTGCCGGCAAACCTGCGTAACTGCACGACCGTGTTCCAGCATTACGCCCTGTTTCCGCACATGAGCGTGGGCGCCAACGTCGAGTATGGATTGAAGGTCCGCGGCGTGCGGACCGACGAGCGCCGGAAACGGGCCCGCGACGCCCTCAAGCTCGTGCGTCTCGAGGACAAATACGGCCGTGCCATTCACCAACTGAGCGGCGGCGAACGGCAGAGAGTGGCACTGGCCCGCGCCATCGTTCCGCGGCCCGCGATCCTGCTGCTTGATGAACCCTTGGGCGCCTTGGACGAGAAGCTCCGCATCGACATGCAGGTGGAGCTCATGGAGCTGCATCGCCGGCTGGGCATGACCTTCGTCTACATAACCCACAGCCAGGAGGAGGCGTTGACGATGAGCGACCGCATCATCCTGATGCGCAAGGGCAGGATCGCGCAATCCGGGCCGCCCCGGGAGCTCTTCGACCGTCCGGAGAGTCGTTTCGTCGCCGCCTTCATGGGCTTCGAAAACCTGTTCGACGCCGAGCTCGTGTCCCTTGAAGGCGACAGCGCTGTCGTCCAGGTCGCAGGCCGTCAGCTTGGCGCTGTCTGGTCAGGCAAGACAACGCCAAAGCAAGGCGACAAGATCACCCTCGGCGTGCGGGCCGAGCGCATGCACTTCGGCAGTCAGCTGGCAGGCGATCCTTCCATCAACGTCCTGTCGGGCCGGGTCGGTGCCGAGATCTACAAGCGCAAGTACTTCGACCGCACCATGATCACCGAAATCGGCCCCGTCGCGGTCCGGTTTTGGGATGCGTCCTCGGCAACCGACGGAGCGGACTCTGTCTGGTGGAAGAAAGCGGATTGCATGGCGATGAGAAATTGATCCGATTCGCCGTCCGTAATCGTGCGGATGTCATTCTCTAGGGAGTTTCCGATGCAAGGTCAGCAACATATGAACGCCTCCCCGCCGAACCGGCGTGACATCCTGCAGGGGGTGGCGGGCCTTGCCGGGTTGGCAATGCTCGGAACGATCGCCGGCGGCATGGAACCAGCCCAGGCGGCCAACACGGCCGTCAAAGGGTATGGCGTGACAACGGCGCAGCTGAAGGACTGGTCGATCATGACCAAGACCAACGGCGTCGCCATGGATTACACACCCACAAACACCGACATCGGCGTGTTCATGCGGGACGTGATCTCGAACGATCTCGGCGACACCCACGACATCTTCATCTTCGACGGCGGCACCGAGCACCTGCTGGGGCCGCAGGGCTACTACGCCGAGATCGACGAGAACCATCCCGAACTCACGCTGTGGAAGCGGACGCCCGACACCTGGAAACGGTCGGAGTTCCTGCGCGCCGACGGCAAGCAATACGGCGTGCCAGTGATCGGCAACGGCGACTGCTTCGGCTACTTCCCGCAGGCCATCGACGCCAATCCCAACGGCCAGGACGAAATCCCGTGGACCACCTTCTATGAGGGCGAGAAGGTCAAAGGCCGGGTGGCGATCGACCGCAGTTGGCTTCAGTCGATGAGCGAAGCCGCCAACTATCTCAAGTACCACGGCAAGGCCAAGGTCGATGACCAGGGCGACCTGACCCAGAAAGAAGCGCGGCAGGTCGCCGACTACCTCATCGAGCGCAAGCGGGCCGGACAGTTCCGAACGATCTTCACCTCCTTCGAGGAGCAAATCCAGCTGCTTTCCAGCAAGGAAGTCGACATGATCAATTGCTGGGAGCCGGCCGTCAAGGAAGCCAACAACAAGCTTGGACCGAACGCGACCGCCTATGCGTTCACGGTCGAAGGCTACTACAAGTGGGGCCATGGCGCCTACGTCTCGGCGAAAGCCATGAAGCGCGGCAACGTCGATAATATCTATAAGGTCCTGAACTATTTCCTGAGTGGCGAGTACCGCGCCTATCAAAACAAGGACCGCGGCTATGCCGGCCCCAACATGGACCTCGGCCTTCAGTACGAGAAGGACCACGGCTGGTCGCAGCAGGACCAGGACACCTTGAAGGCGACGGAGGCCAAGGTTGCACGCAAGTTCGAGAAGCCGTTCTTCGGGAAGACCACGCCAACGCATGCGGACGTGATGGAAGAAGAATGGCAACGCTTCCTGAACGCCTGATCCGCCCCACAGCCGACCGGGTTTCTGGTCGGCTTCTGCAGACGGAGGAGCCCATGATCTTCACGGCGAATAGCAGATCGGAGCCGGCCCGAACGGCCGGCACGGTCCTTCGCCGGTTCAGCGCGCTGTCGGGCATGGTCGTTCCGGTCTTTCTGGCCGCCTGGGCCGTTCTGGTGATCGTGCCGCTGCTGGTCATCGTCCTTTTCAGCTTCTTTCGCATGCAGTCCTATCGGGTGGTTTACGAGCCAAGCCTCGCGACCTGGCAGTCGCTGATCGAGTCCGGGCGATGGCTCGTGGTGGTCCGGACCTTGCGGGTCGGCCTCACCATGACGATCATCGAACTCCTTCTTGCCTTCCCATTCGCCTTGTGGCTCGCCAAAGCCTGCCGCTCCCCTTCTTTCAAAGCTGTCGTCATCACGTTGCTGACGGTTCCCTTCTTTCTCGACACGAGCTCACGCACCATCGTTTGGAGGGCGATCCTCGGGACAAACGGGTTCGTCAACACGGCCCTGATCTCGCTGCATCTGATCGACAAGCCGGTGACCTGGCTGCTTTATTCCGAGTTCGGCGTCCATTTTGGGATGATCGGGTCGTATTTTCCGACCATGGTCTTCCCGATCTTCATGATCATCTCGCTGATCGACGATGAGTATATCCAGGCCAGCAGCGACCTCGGCGCGAGTCCGGGCCAGACCCTGTTTTACGTGATCGTCCCCATGGCGCTGCCGGGCGTCATCGCCGGGATCGTTTTCACGCTCGTGCCGCTTATGGCCGCCTTTGTCGAGCCGCAGATGCTTGGCGGAGGTTTCATCAACCTGTTGGGCAACTCGGTCAACTCGGCGTTGCAGGAGCTGAAGTATCCGACCGCGGCGGCGCTCTCGACCGTGGTGGTCGCGCTTCTTGGCCTGGGTCTCGCGGTGCTGATCGTCATCACGCGCAAGAGAATGGACCTGGCGACCATGTTCCAGGCTGTCCGACGATGAGCGTCGGGGCTGGGTCACAAGCAGCATCTCTCGTGAACGGAGCGGTTCCGACCAGGGCGGGCGGCCTGGGACAGAGGATCAGCCAATGGAAGGGCTGGCGCACTACGGCACTCGCAACAGGGCTGTTCGGCATCGCCATGATCTACGTTCCGGTCTTGTGGCTGGTCGTCATGTCGTTCTCGATCTCGCCTTTGTCCGGCATTCCGTATCCCCTGACGCTCGCCAACTACGACGACCTCCTGCAAAACCCGCGCTGGCTCTCGCCATTGCAGACGAGCCTTGTTCTAAGCCTGCTTGTCGCCCTTGTTTGCGGCGTCGTTGCGACGGTTGTCGGGCGGGCGATCACCCGCATGCGGCGGCCCGGTGCCGTCCTGCTCCTGACGCTGATGCCGCTCTTCGTGCCCGGGCTGACCATGGGTGCGGCGCTGTTCATCTTCCTGCGCATGCTGCTTGGCCTGCGGCTTGGGCTCTGGTCGATTTTCGTGGCGCAACTGATCTGGGCCCTTCCTTTTGCGCTCCTCCTTGTGCTCGTCGTCGCGAGCCGCTTCGATCTGCGGCTCTTGGAGGCTGCGGAGGATCTGGGCGCGTCCTCCTGGCAGCGCTTCTGGCAGATCGAGATGCCCCTTCTCCGCCCGGGCGTGTTCGGAGCGGCTATTTTCGGGTTTCTCCTATCGTTCAATGAGCTGCTTCGATCATTGTTCGTGCGCGGCGTCGATACCACGATGCCGATCTTCAATTGGGCCATGGCGGCCTCGCAGCAGTCTCAGGTCCCGATCATCTTTTCCTTGTCCTCGATCATCCTCGGCCTGACCGTGCCGGCTATGGGCCTGCTTTTCTGGCTGCTTTTCGTGAAGCTGGACAGGGTGTCATGAGTCTCAATCAGCCCAACAGAACGGACGCAATGGGACACCCCTTCGACCTTCGAGACAGGACCGCCATCGTGACGGGCGGCAACGGAGGGATCGGCTTCGGGATGGCAGCAGGCCTTCTGGCGGCAGGCGCCAGGGTCGCCATCGTCGGCCGCAACCCCGCCAAGAACGAGAACGCCGCGGCCGACCTCCGCGCCCGCGGCGGGGAGGCCCTGTCGATTCAGGCTGACCTCGCCCGCGAGGATGATTGCGTCAGGATCGTCCGCGAAACCGTCGCGCGCTTCGGCGGGCTGGACGTGCTGATCAACAATGCCGGCGCCAACGACCGCAAGCCACCCGAACGCTACAGCCTGGCCGAATGGAACGCGCTCCTGGCCACCAACCTGACCAGCGCATTCCTGTGCTCGCAGGCGGCGTTTCCCGAGATGGTGGCGCGCGGCCGGGGAAAGATCATCAACATCGGCTCCATGCTGTCGCTGTTTGGCGCGTCCTTCGCGGCCCCTTACGCGGCCAGCAAGGGCGGCTTGGTGCAGATGAGCAAGTCGCTCGCGTCTGCCTGGGCCAAGCACAACATCCAGGTCAATGCCGTGCTGCCGGGTTGGATCGACACCGACCTGACGGCGCGGGCCAAGCAGCAGGTCGAGGGATTGCATGACCGCGTCCTCCTCCGGACACCGGCCCGCCGTTGGGGCACGCCTGGGGATTTTGCGGGCATCGCGGTGTTCCTTTCGTCGCCCGCGTCCGACTTCATCACCGGCACGGCCATCCCGGTGGACGGCGGCTATTCGGCCGAGGCGTGAGGAAAGCGGCCTGTCGGCGGTTTAAAGCAGGAGCAATCGAGTGAAGTACCGGGTTTCAATCGATACGGGCGGCACCTTCACAGATGCCGTGGTGTCCGGCGACGCCCGCGGGCTGGTGGTCGGCAAGGCCCTGACGACGCCCGCGCGGGCCTTCGAGGGCCTGAGCGCGGCGATTGCGGACGCGGCCGGGCAGATGGGCCTGTCACTCCCGCAGCTTCTCGCGGAGACGACCCTGTTCATCTACGGCACGACCCGGGCCACCAACGCCATCGTCACGAAAATGGGCGCCAAAACGGCCTTCATCACGACGCAAGGGTTCAAAGATACCCTGGTGCTCAAGGAAGGCGGCAAGACTAATCCGCACGACTTTTCCATGAACTTTCCTGAGCCTTACATCCCACGCCGACGCACCTTTGAGGTCGTCGAGCGCATAAGTTCCGAGGGAACAGTCTCGACGCCGCTCGACGAGGATCAGGCCCGCTGCGTCATCGAGCAGATCCGCGGAGGCGGCTACGAGGCGGTGGCGGTCAGCCTTCTGTGGTCGATTGCCAACCCTGACCATGAGTTGCGCATCGGCGAGCTTCTTCGCGAGATGCTTCCCCGGGTGCCCTTCACGCTGGCGCACCAACTCGTACCGATTGTCAGGGAGTACCGCCGGGCCTCGGTCGCCGCCATTGACGCCTCGCTGAAGCCGCTCATGCAGCAGCACCTGCGCGGGCTTGAGCGCGACCTGCGGGCAGCGGGCTATGCGGCCGAGATCCTGGTCTCGACTTCGGTCGGCGGCTGCGTGCAGATCGGCGAGATCGTCGAGCGGCCTATCCATACCGCCAAGTCGGGTCCAGCCATGGCGCCCGTCGCGGCACGGAGCTTCGGCGCGCTCGAGAACTGCGGCGGCGAGATCATCGTTTGCGACACCGGGGGCACCACCTTCGATGTCGGCCTGATCACCAACGGCGAACTCGTGCATTCCCGCGACACCTGGCTTGGCGGCGAATGGATCGGCCACTTGCTCGGCATCTCGTCCGTGGACATTCGGTCGGTCGGGGCCGGCGGCGGCTCCATTGCCTGGATCGATGACGGCGGCCTGCTCCGAGTAGGGCCGCACTCCGCGGATGCGGTCCCGGGTCCTGCCGAGACTATACAAGATCGTGGAAGGTGATCACGCTGCCGTTGCCGTTGCCGCTGCTGTCGGCCTGCGGTCGTCGTTGCCGGCCCGGAAGCCGGGGTGGCGACAACGGAAGGCGTCCTCAAGCGTGCCGTTTAGCCCCGCCGTGCGCACGTCGAGGAAGGGCTGCACCGTCGCTCTACTCCAGCGCATCTGCTGCTTCTTCGTCATGCGCCAGGCGATGATCTCGTCCACCGCGCTTTCCACGAACGAGGTCGCGATCGCCTCGCCGCGCTGGCGTCGGGCGGCATAGGGCGCCAGCGCAGCCTCGTTGCGCCCGAGGTAGCCCAGCAGCCCCGCGACGTGCCGCCGCAGCTTGTTTGTGCCGGCCACGTCGCACATGGTCTTGCGCCCCGTCCAGCGGCACAGGGCGGCAAGCCTGCGCCGGCACCCCGGCCAGTTCCCATGCCACAAGCGCCACTTCGCCCGCTCTAGAGCGGGATCGTATGAAGTTGACTCAGTTGTGAGTTTGGTCGGCTCGGG
>CAXTUQ010000188.1:0-9693 GCA_964247405.1 uncultured Acetobacteraceae bacterium | reverse complement strand
CATCCCCCCCATCATGCTTGAGCCAGCGCCCATCTCGCCGTGCCATGGGTGACGCCATCGCGCCTAAAACGTTGATTTCCCACGATCTTGCCCTCGCGGTTGCGCAGCCAGTAGCCCAGCCGGTTCGCATCCACGATCCCGCTGCGCCCGTTCGACACGCGCAACATCGCGTCGTGCAACTCCGGGTGCCGCGGCATCATTTCGCCGTTGAACAGCGGCGTTGTGCCGTCCGGCATGGGCCGGGTCACACGTTCGCTCGCCTCGGTGATCGCGCCCCGCACGGTGTGGGGCGAATGGCCGAACGCATCGCGCCATAGGGTCATCACCTCCCGCAAATCGGCCAACTCCGGGTCATCCTCCCGTGCTTTCTCCATACTGGACGCCGGATCGGCGCAGCCCAGCCAAACGAGAGCGGAGCGGACCAGGCCGGACCAGTCCTCGAAACTCGCAAGCACCGGCAACCGCCCGGGGCAGCCCGCCAGCACGTAGGCGCGCACGACGATCAGGGCGGCTGAGACGAACCGCCCGCGATTTGCCAGCACGGTCGCGACCGGATCGCTGCTGAACTGCCGCGTCTCCGGCCGCTCCATCCCCGCGTCCAAGTCGCACAACAACGTGCGCCGGGTCATGTCGCCTCGCACGCGCATTTGGTTTCCCGTGGCGAACAGCGTGGCGCGGCTCTCGATTTCAACGATTGTGGAGGCGCCAAGCGGGCGCAGCCGGACCAATGGCCGCTCTATCGCCTGGCACAATAAGTCCCCGCCAAGCTCTCCGTTCACGTTGTCCAGGCTGACAATCGGGAAGCCCGCCAGCAGCAGCCCGCCAAGGCGCTTCTCCGTCTCGGCATCGTCCCCGGGCGCGGCAGATATGACGGGGCACGGCCGCCCGGTTGCGACCGCGCTTGCCACGTCGGCAAGGTAGGATTTCCCGGACCCGGCGGTGTTCGCCCGGAAGGCGTGCATCGGTGCAACCGCCAGCGCGCCGCGGATCACGGGCGTAATGATTGCAGACAGCGCCACCGCGCCCGAAACGGTGCGCTCCGGTCGGCCCGGCGCGGCCTCAATGCCAACAAACGGGAACTCCGCAAGCAGCGCCGCCAGCGCACCAAGCGCCCGCTCCGCATTCTGCCGCGTCGGGTCGGCCGTTGCGGGATCGAGACGCAGCGTGTCGTCTTTGGCGTGGTAGAGGCGTGTTGCGGGGTCATAGCCCGGCTCGCACAGAATGGACCCATCCGCCCGCATCGTTGGCGTCGTGACCACGCCCGCGACGGTGGGCACCTGCCAGTGCCCATGGCGGGATAGGAGTATGTCGGCAATGGCCCTCGGCGGGTTGACCTGTAGCCATTCCTCCGCCCGGGCATCGTAGCGTTGGTATTCGGCAACGCCGCACAGGGCATCAATCAGCGCATGGGCATTCAGCACGCCAAGCCCTGCGGCCAGCGTCGTGCGCCCGTGCGCCGCCGGGACCTGGCGGGTGTTGGGCCGCACCAGGTCGTTGCCCCGCTGGTAGATCGGCAGCCCAGCCGCGATCATTGCGGCCTCACTCGCCGTCGCATGGGCGTGTAGCTGTCCCGGGAGAATGCGGATGATCGGAAGCGCCGGACCCTTGGCTTGCACCTTCTCCCACATGCGGCGCAGTTCGCGTCCGCCGTTCGCCTTGCCCTTCTCCGCAAGCCAATCTGCGGTTTCGGGATCGGCTTCAAGCGCCGCGACCACATCCTCAAAGGTCCCGCCATCGCGGAACACCCGCAACGCCTTGCCGAACGCCACGCCTGACCGGCTGCGGTCCTTGCCCGCCGTCTTGCGCTGCTTGGGCCGGTCCCCGGCTTGCTGCGCCGCAATAACCGCATTGGCTTCGTCGTCGCCATCCGCCGCGAACGCCGGCCCGGCCTCGGTCAGCAGCCAGCGCAGCGTGTCCATGGGCACCGGCCGCACGTCCGCGGGCGTGTCAGGAAGGTGGGCGTCAGTGACGGCGAAGAACCGCCCGGCCGTGTAAACCTCGATAGCCGGCGGGTGATCCGAGCCAGTTGCGCGCTTGAACTGCTTGCCGCCACCGTCCGCCAGCAGCCCGGCCCGCTTCAACTCCGCCACATCATCTGCGCCGGCCGTGAAAAAGACCTTTGCGCCGGTCCCGGAAGGGCTTGTTTCCGCGTAGCTGCCCAGCCGTTCGACAATCTCGGTTGCCCATGGGGCCATGTCGTCGGCTTCAATGCACGTGTCCAGGTCCAAGCCGCACAACATTCGCCCATTGTCCAGCGTGCCCAGCTCGATGCCGACGCCACCCGGTCCAAGCGTGTTGCGGATCACGACGGCGCGCGTCTCCGCGGCGCCCCGGGTGCCCCACGTCGCGGGGTCATCGGCCTTGGCCCTGCCGCCGTCCGGCGAGTGCGGAACTTTCGTCGGCTTCGCGTCACGAAGTTCCGTGCGCCAGGCGACCCACCGCGGCAGCGCCGCAGCGTCCGCCAGTGTGAGGGCGGTCACGACTTCGCCCGCGGCTTGCGCGTGCGCATCCCGTCGAAATAGGCCAGCGCCGCCGGGATCGCGTCGGCCGGCACGAACCATCGGCCTTGCCGCCGTTCCGCGCCCGGGATCGCGCCGCCAAGGCACGCCAGCAAAGCTGTCTGATAGCTTATGGGCTTCAAGGCGCGGCGGTTCAGTTCCGCAAGCCACGCGGCAATCGGTTCCATTGGGGTAAAATTTCCCTGTCAAACTGTTGACCGGGTGGAACCGAGTTGCTATGTCTGTGCTGCGAACTACAAACTGCTTCGGTTTCACCGACAAGGCCGCACCTTCCAAGGGGTGCGGCTTTTGTCGTTTCCGGCAAGGCACGTCACGTCTGCATCATATCGTAACGAGTTGACCGGGTTCAAGGGTCGGCTCACGCTCTTAGATAGATGTCAAGCTCTTTTTTCGACCTCGCAAGGGCGTCTTAACGCCGCGTCGGGCTGCCGATCACCGCCGCGGGCAGTGCCGCCATGAACGCTAGGCCATGCTCCACGTCGATGAGGAGGCGCTTGCCCGCCTTGACGGCGCGGAGCTTGCCCTCGCCCAGCAGTTCGTAGGTTTTGGTCCGGCCGATGCCGCTCAGGGCGGTCCAACCTTCGATGGTCGTGAACTTTGGGTGCATGGTGCCTCCGATGCAGGTTGCGAACACGCCCGCATTCTCAATCATTCGGCACCGTACGCAAACGTGGAATATTGCATGGGATGGCCTGGACTAGCTGTTGCGGCCCCTCCTCAATCAGCGCCCGGTGCCTTGCCGAACATCTCGAATGACCGTCACATTCTCACTGCCGCCACCGCCGAAGCCGTAGCTCCCGAATGCCGCCCGCACCGTATCCGCCACAAAGGACGGCGCAGCGTGGGCATAGTGGCGCGTTGTCATCCTCAAGTCTGAGTGCCCTAGCTGCGCCGAGATCGCCAGCAACGGCACTCCACGGGAGGCAAGCCGGGTGGCGTAGGTGTGCCGCAGTACATGAAAGCTGACAGCCGGCACGATGCGCGCCGCCTCACACGCCGCCGCCATAGCGCGGTGCTGATCGCTGTCCTTCCACGCGCCGCGGCGCAGCTTGACCGGCTGGTTCCGTGTCGCTTGGCGCTCCACCACATTGCGTTCAAACAGGAAGGCGCCAGGCGCCTTGCCCACCGCAGCGGCTTGGAAGAACGCCCAGCTTTCATCAGCCAATGCCACATGCCGCATCTTGCCGCTTTTGCTACGTGGGATATGCAGCGTTCCGGCCTTCGCGTCGAAGTCGCCAGCCTTGGCGGCGACAAGTTCGCCATACCGGCAGCCGGTGTGCAGCGCCGCCGTCACCAGCGCCCGGAAGTCCGGCGGGCAGGCGTTCGCCAGGCGCACGGCTTCGTCATCACTGAGATACCGAACCTTTGGAGCGTCCACGTCCGCGAACGGCTTGACCAGCGCCCAAGCGTCATCACTGCCCCTGAACTTCCCATCCGTCCGGGCGTGGTTCAGCACGGCCTTGAGATTGGTAAGGATGCGGTTGGCGGTGGCGCGGCGGCGCCGAACTGCCTCCGGGTCCGTTGATGCCGCAACCGGCTTGACCGGCTTGTCCGGTTTGCAGCGGCGGCGCGGAGGCGCAGCGGCAATCTCACGATGCCAAGTCCGTAGCTGATCCCGCGTGAGCCGCGTTACCGGCACCGTGCCGAGCGCCGGGACAATGAAGGCATTGGCACTGATCCGGGCGGTGCCCACACTGCGTTTGCCGTGTGCTTCCATGTCGGAAAGGTAGTCGGCAACCGCGTCCGCCACGGTGTAGGGCTTGACCGGACCCTTGACCGGCACCGCCTCCAAACCTTGCGCAACCCGGCGTTGCTGATCGGCAAACGCCTTGGCTTTGGTTTGCGCTTGTCCGAAGCTGAGCACGTCCGCCCCGTTTGCAGGCAGGGTGTCGTCAGCCTTGCCGAGCCGCCCCTCTTTATAGCGCCCCTCGATCAGCACGCGAGCCAGCCATGCGCCGCCGCCTCGAATGCTCTTGCGGTAGCCTAGCCCGATGCCGCCTTCCACACCTCGCCAATATGGCTTAGTTGCCGCCTCAAGCCGTTCGCGCGCCGCGCGGGTAGTGGTAGGAGCGTCGTCTGGTGTGCGGGGCATGTTGCGGTTCCGAAAATGCCTAGATCAGTGCCTAGAATACGCCTAAATCCGTAACCGTTCAACAATGTTCGCAAGGGTCATAAACTTAATGAAAACAAAGCTTAAATCTATCCGCAACCCTCCGTCACCGTCCGCAGTAGTAACCCTTTCAAGGCTGTAACACGGGTTCGAATCCCGTACGGGGCACCAACGTTGATGCACACCCTCACGGCGCTGCGTTCTACGGCGCTGCAAGCCCGAGATGCCGGAAAGCATGGCCGTGCTGTGGAGGCCTGGCGCATGGCGCTGCGGCAGCAGCCGGACGACTGGGCCTTGGCGCTCGAACTCAAGCGCGACCTCAAGGCCTTGCGGCAGTACCCGGATGCCGACCCGCAATTCCGCCGGGCGGCCCGGCATCTGCCCGACGCAGAGTGGCTGGCGCACTACGCGGCCCTGTATGCCTATCATATGGACGACCTGGACGCGCTGCACGGGCGGGCGACCACCATGCTGGGGCGCTTGCCGGACCATGCGGCGCTGCATGCGCTGCGCGCCGACGTGGCACGGCAACGGCGCGACTGGCCCGCGGCGGCCGAGGGTTTCACCATCGCCCAGCGGCTCGATCCCGCCAACGCCGAGTATGACGCCAAACGCCGTGCGGCCCTGATGCATGGGCGTGTCGGCGCTTGGCTCCAAGAACAGCCTCCGCGCGGGGACGCCTACGGGATCGCCGTCGTGAACCTCGACCGCAACACGGAACGCCTTGCCTGGACCGAGGAACTGTTCGGCCGTGCTCCCGTACCGCTGCACCGCGTCCCTGCCATCGAGGGCAGCCGCCTGCCGATCCCCGCCGTGCATCGGTTGCGGGGCGACCCGGCGATGCGCGGCACGCTCGGCTGTCTCCTGAGCCACGCCGCCGCATGGGACAGCATGGCTGTGCGTGGCCTCCGCCATCTGCTGGTCATCGAGGATGACGTGATTCCGCTGGCCGATCTGCCGGCCCGGCTCGGCCCCTTGGGGTTGCCGCCGGGCTACGACATCTGTTTTGTGAACGACCGCCTGGAGCCGCGGCTGGACCCGGATGCGGCCTCGCGGCCCAGCGTGCATCACCTGGCGGATGTTCTGCGCAACTTCCCGCCGGAAGACAACGCGCCGGGCGGCGATGGCTACGTCTTAAGCGCGCAAGGGGCGGCGAAGCTGCTGGGCTGGGTGGCGCAGGACGGCTTCGCCGGCGACCTCGACTGGCGGCTGCTGGCCTACGGCATGGACGAGGCTGCCATTGCCGCCCTGCCCCGCCACGCCTTCTCTTGGCAGATGCTCGACCGGCTGCGCCGCGGCATCCTCCGCGCCGACCGCCTGGACGCCTATGTGCTGCACCCGGCGCTTATCCGCACCGTGGGCGTCAGCAGCGACCGGGAAGACGAGAACCGCCAGCATCCGGCTTGACCGGCAGGCGCCGACGGCGCTTGCTTTCCTGAGACGTTGAGAGGTGTGCGTGACGGAACAGGTTGAATGCGTGGTGGTCGGCGCCGGGGTGGTGGGCTTGGCCGTCGCCCGCGCCTTGGCGCTGTCGGGCCGCGAGGTCTGGGTGCTGGAAGCCGCGGACGGCATCGGCACCGGCACCTCGTCGCGCAACTCGGAGGTCGTGCACGCCGGCATCTACTACCCCGCCGGCAGCCTCAAGGCGCGCTTCTGCGTCCAGGGCAAGCACATGCTCTACGCCTACTGCGCCGAGCGCGGCATTCCGCACAGCCGCCTAGGCAAGCTGATCGTCGCCGCCGAGCCGGCGGAGGTCCCGGTGCTCGACACCATCCGCGCCAAGGCTGCGCGCAACGGCGTCGATGATCTCCAATGGCTGGACGGGTCGGAGGCGCGACGGCTGGAACCGGCGCTGCGTGCCTCCGCCGCCCTGCTGTCGCCCAGCACCGGCATCGTGGACAGCCATGCCCTGATGCTCGGATACCAGGGCGACACCGAGAACGCCGGCGGCGCTGTCGTCTTCCATGCCCCCGTACTGTCCGGCGCGGCGTTGCCGGGTGGTGGCTTCTCGCTGCGGATCGGCGGCGCGGAGCCGATGGAGCTGGACTGCGAGGTCCTGGTGAACGCCGTCGGCCTTCACGCACCCGACATCGCCCGGCGCATCGCTGGCATCCCGCCCGAGACTATCCCGCATGCCTATTTCTGCAAGGGCAGCTACTATTCCCTGGCGGCCCGCGTCCCGTTCCGGCACCTGATCTACCCAGTGCCGGAGGCGGCTGGCCTCGGCGTCCACCTGACGCTGGACCTGGGCGGCCAGGCGCGGTTCGGCCCGGATGTGCAGTGGGTCGAGCGCGAGGAGTATGACGTCGATATCCGCCGGGCCGATGGGTTCTACGCGGCCATCCGCCGCTACTGGCCCGGCCTGCCGGACGGCGCGCTGACGCCGGGCTACGCGGGGATACGGCCCAAGATCAGCGGACCCGACGAGCCTGCCGCCGACTTCGTCCTGTCCGGCCCGGCGCAGCACGGGCTGGGCGGCCTGGTGAACCTGTTCGGCATCGAAAGCCCCGGCCTTACGTCTGCCTTGGCAATCGCCGAGCATGTCGAAGGTGTGGTCAACCGACGCAACGCGCCGTAACGTCTCCACCGAGGATTGCAGGAGGGATACGATGCGGAGAGTGCTTGCCGGCCTGCTGGCCGTGACGGCGTGGGCCTTGCCAGCGCACGCCGACCTCGCGCTCTCGTCGAATGACGCGCATACCATCTTGAACAACGGCGCCCAAGTCGCACCGCCCGAGGCGGCGTCTGATACCCTGAGCGTCATCGACCTGGCCGCGTCCCCGCCCAGCATCCGCGCCACCCTCGACGTGCCGGGCAGCGTCGTCGGACCGCCCATGGCGGTGGCGGTGGCCAAGGACGAGAGCTTCGCCATCGTGACGTCGGCCACCAAGGCCGACCCTGCCGGCCCGGCCGGCATAAGCCCAAACAACCAGGTTTCGGTCATCGACTTGACGGCGACGCCACCGCAGGTGGTGCAAAGCCTGCAAGCGGAGGCAGGGGCCACCACGGTCCGCATCGCGCCCGATGGCACCCTGGCGCTGATTGCGAACCGGTTTGCCGGCACGGTGTCGGTGTTCAAGATTGACGGCCGCCGCCTGACGCCCGCCGGAACGTTGACGGTCGGCCCGAAGTCGATGCCGAGCGGGATCGCATTCACCGCTGACGGCAAGACGGCGCTGGTCACGCGCAACGGCGACCACATGGTGCAGGTGCTGGACATCGACGGCGCGACCGTCACGCTCGGCGCCCGGCAGATCACCACCGGGGTCGCACCCTACACGATCGACGTAACGGCCGACGGCACGTTGGCGGCGGTCGGCAACATGGGCCGCGGCGACGGCGACGTGGATACCGTGAGCCTGATCGACTTGACCGTCCAACCGTTCCGCACCGTGCAGACGATCTCGGTCGGCTGCTCGCCCGAGGGCCTGAAATGGTCGCCGGACGGCAAGGTCCTGGCGGTCGGCACCCAGGAGGGCACGACCAAGCCGGCCGACAGCCCCTACCGCGGCGACCGGGGCCGTCTGGCGATGTATGCGCTAGCCGACAAGCAGTTGCGGCCGGTGGCCGAGGCGCCGATCGGCCATTGGTCGCAGGGCATCGCGTTCTCCCGCGATGGCCGGACCGTTGTGGTGCAAGACATGGTGGAACGCAGCATCCAGGTGTTCCGCTGGGACGGCACCAAGCTCTGGCCCGGCACGTCGCTCGATATCGGCGCCGGCCCCGCGGCCATCGCGACGGCGTGGCCATGACCGGGGCACCGCAGGTTGAGTGAAGCTTTGGTACGGGAAGCATCCAGGCGTTGGGACAGCCGGAACAACTGGTGAGTCGCGGCTGAGGCCGCCGCGGTCCGCAGCCCACCACGGCGCGCGACGTCGGCCGCCTTGCAATGTTTATTTGTTGCCTTCTCGCTTTGTTTGAACCAATAATGAAACGGTCTGCAGGAGGTGGTTGCCATGGAACGCAAGACGCCTGATACCGCTCCACCGGGCCAAGCCGTCCGGACCGCGGCGTATCGGGTGGTCACCCACATGTTGTTGACGCTTCGGAACGGGGATTGCCTGGTGGACGGCCAACTTGCGAGAGAGACGTGCCTGTGAGCGAAAGCATCCACCGCGATCAGCAGGGCCTGACCCTGCCGGAACCGCTGCCCTTGTTCCTGTTTTCCGGCATGGGAGGGTACGACCCCAAGCTCGTCGATGTCGGGATTGCCTGCCAAGACGCCGTGAGCACGGTGCAGATTGCCTATCCCAACTGGCGAACCCTGCGCAAAGCCCTCGATTTTGATCTCGAAACGCTTGTCACCGACGTAGTCGGGCAGATCACGAAGCATTGCGCGCCTTGTGCGATCCTGCTGGCTGGTTACTCCTTTGGCGGCGTCGTCGCGTTCGCCGCCGCGGCGCGCTTGCGGGAGGAAGGCTACACCGTCCGTTTTTTGGGTCTGCTCGACGTCGAGGCCCAGCCTGGGCTCGACGCGGCACCGGGCGCATTGCGCGCCCCGAAGACGCGCTGGCAGCAACTCACCGGTTTCATGGCCGCGACGCGCCGTGGCGAGGCCCCGAGCAAACTCGCCTATGTGTCCGCCCGGCATCTCAAGAGTCCGCGCTTTCGCCTGCTGCTCAGCCTTTATGCCCAGGTTCCACGGCGCTGGCTCCGGGGAAAGTTCATGGTCTATCTCGATCGCGACCTGCTGTCGGAGCACATGGAACCGTTGCTGCGCCAATGGGTTGCCCGCCGCAACACCCTGCAGCCGCTGCCCGTCCCGGTTTACCTGTTCCGGACCGAGCAGCACAGCGCGAACGCGCCGCGCCACCTCGGATGGGATCATCACTGCCCGGACCTCACGGTCATCTCCGTGTCGGGCACGCACCTCGGCATGCTCGGCTCATTGAACCGGCCCGCCTTGTGCGCAGCATTCCGCAGCGCGGTGTTCGAAGCTTTGGGTCGCACGGCCGCTGAGGTCAGTCCGGCTTACGGGACGTCCGACTAATACCACACGCCCTATGTCGTAACCGTTTTGTTCCAAGCTCGTGTTGCGATGGACCGGATGCGGTCTGGCATGGC
>CAXTUQ010000187.1:0-9697 GCA_964247405.1 uncultured Acetobacteraceae bacterium | reverse complement strand
CGGTCGGACCGCCTGGACGATTGGGGCTTGCTGCCGGCCCGTCCCGACTGGGCCGGCGGGTTCCGCGAGACTTGGCAGGTGGGGGAGGCCGCGGCGCATGACCGGCTTGCCGGGTTCCTGGCCAAAGCGGTGCACGGCTACGACACCGGGCGCAACCTGCCGGGCCAGCCCGGCACCAGCATGGTTTCGCCGCACCTGCACTGGGGGGAGCTGTCGCCCGGCCAGGTTTGGCACGCGGCGCAGCAAGCCGCGCAGGAAACCGGCAAGGCGCTTGAGGTGTTCCTGGGCGAGATCCTGTGGCGTGACTTCTCGGCCTACCTGCTGTGGCACAACCCGCAGATGCCGGAACGCCCGCTCCGCCCGGCCTTCGCCGGCCTGGCCGTGCGCGACGACGCCACCGGGCTGCACGCCTGGCAGCGTGGCCGGACCGGCATCCCCATCGTCGATGCCGGGATGCGGCAGCTTTGGCACATCGGCTGGATGCACAACCGCGTCCGCATGATCGCCGCGTCGTTCCTGGCCAAGCAGCTCCTGCTGCCGTGGCAGGCCGGGGAAGCGTATTTCTGGGACACGCTGGTGGACGCCGACCTCGCCAGCAACGCGGCGAGCTGGCAATGGATCGCCGGCTGCGGCATCGACAGCCAGCCGTTCTTCCGCGTGTTCAACCCGGTGAGCCAGGGCGAGAAGTTCGACCCGGACGGCGCCTATGTCCGCGCTTGGGTGCCGGAGCTGGTGCGGATGCCGGACAAGTTCGTGCATGCTCCCTGGTCCGCGCCGCCCGCCGTGCTGGCCGGGGCCGGCGTGGAGCTTGGCCGCAGCTATCCTCATCCCATCGCCGACCTATCGCAGGCCCGGCAGCGCGCGCTTGACGTGTACCGCGCCACCGTGCGGCGTGCTGCATGATCCCCGCGGGCGCTCCGCTGCGCGTGGTGGGCGACGTGCACGGGGACATCCGCGCCTTTGCCGCGGCGACCGCCACCGACCGGTTCGTCGTGCAACTCGGCGACCTCAGCGACCACGGGCCGGACAGCGCGGGCGTGCTGCGGACCATGTTCACGCTGATGGACCAGGGGCGCGGCCTGTTCATCCTCGGCAACCACGACCGCAAGCTGGGCCGCGCGCTGTCCGGGCAGGCGGTGCGGATGGACGCGGCGCTGCAGGCCACGCTGGCCCAGTTGGATGATGCGCTCCGCGACCGCGCGCTGCGCGAGATCAGCCACGCACCGGCCTGGCTGGCGCACGGCGACATCGCCTTCGTGCATGGCGGCTTCCACCCGGCCATGCTGACCGAGCCGCCGCCGCCGCCGCTCGGCCGGGTGGACCCGCTGCTGTCCCGCGCCCTGTTCGGCGAAACGACGGGCCGGATGCAGCCGGACGGCTACCCGGAGCGCGTGCTGCGCTGGGTGGACCGCATCCCCGCGGGCTTGACGGTGTACTGCGGCCATGACCAGCGCAGCACGGACGGGCGGCCTTATCGGCGCACCGGATCGTCGGGCGGGCTGGCGGTGTTCCTCGACACCGGGGCGGGCAAGGGCGGACACCTGTCCTGGATCGACCTGCCGAGCGGCGGCTAGACCGCCTCCCCCGCGTCCATCGCGGCCAGGAACCCTGCCGCCTGGTCCCGGATGGCCGAGACGCGCGCCGGGTCCATCTTCGCCAGCGTCCGCACCGGCATCGCCATGCGCGTGTTCTGGCCGAAGCGCGCGGCGTGCCGGGCGATGAAGTCCCAGTACAGCGCGTTGAACGGGCAGGCACCCTCCCCCATCCCGAGCTTCACGTCGTAATGGCACCCGCGGCAATAGTCGCTCATGCGGTTGATGTAGGCGCCGGACGCCGCGTAGGGCTTCGATCCCATGATCCCGCCATCGGCGTGGAGCGCCACGCCGCGCACGTTGGGCATCTCGACCCACTCGTAGGCGTCCGCATAGACGATCAGGTACCATTCATCGACCTCGTCGGGATCCAGGCCGGCCAGCAGCGCGAAGTTGCCGGTGATCATCAGGCGCTGGATGTGGTGGGCGTAGGCATGGCGGCGCGTGTCGCCGATGGCCTGGCGCAGGCAGTTCATCCGCGTCTCGGCCGTCCAGAAGAAGGCCGGCAGCCGCCGGGTCGCGCCGAGGCTGTTCAGCCCGGCGTATCCCGGCATCTTGAGCCAGTACACCCCGCGCACGAACTCCCGCCAGCCCAGGATCTGCCGCACGAAGCCCTCCACGGCGTTGAGCGGCGCATACCCGGCGTACCAGGCGGACTCCGCCGTTCGGCAGGCTTCCAGCGGGGTGAGCAGCCCGGTGTTGAGCGAGGTGGAGATGACCGCGTGGAACATCGTGCTTTCCCCGGTCTTCATCGCGTCCTGCCACTTGCCGAACTGCGGCAGGCGGTGGGCGACGAAGTCCCACAACGCCGTGGCCGCGTCCGACTGCTTCACCGGCAGGGCGAAGCCGTCCACCTCCCCGAAATGGTCCGGGAAGGTGCGGGCGACCAGCGCCATAACCTCCTGCGTAATGACGTCTGGCTCGAACCGCAGCGCCGGCGGCGGGGCCATCGTTCTTGACGGCGGCCTGCGGTTCTCGGGATCGTAGTTCCACCGGCCGCCGGCGGGTTCGTCACCGTCCATCAGGATGCCGTAGCGGCAGCGCATGTCGCGGTAGAAGGTTTCCATGCGGAACTCGCCGCGTCCGCGCGCCCAGGCGCGGAACTCCTGAATTCGGCACAAGAAGCGGTCGTCGTCGCGGATTTCGGTCTCGACCCCAGATGCCTCGTGCCAGCGGCGCATGTCCTCTGCGAGCCGCCACTCGCCCGGCTCGGTCGCCACAACTGCGGCAGGCCGGTGCCGGGCGACGGCGCGCAGCATCTCGCCGCGCAAGCTGCCGGTGTTGCCGGGGTCGTCGAGCTGGATGTAGTCGACCTGCACGCCCCAGGCCCGCAGCGCCCGGGCGAAATGCCGCATGGCGGACAGCACCAGCACGATCTTCTTTGGATGGTGCCGCACATAGGTGCACTCCTCCATCACCTCGGCCATCAGCACGGTGTCGTGCGCCTTGTCGATGCCATGAAGCGCGCTCAGGTCGGCGCTGCACTGGTCGCCCAGCACCATCCGCAGCGTGCCCGCCAATTGGCGTTGCTCCGCACGTCTGGCCGCCTGATCCCCGCGCTTTGCCATGCCTACCCCTTTTCGCATCCGATCCGACAATGGCGCCAACCCGGCGCGGCGCAACCCCGCCCACCTGTCCGCTTGCGGGCGGGGCCGGGTGCGGGCAGTCTCCCCCCATGCGGCAACTCCTCCTGCTCCGTCATGCCAAGTCGTCCTGGGACGAACGGGACATCCCTGACCACCAACGGCCGCTCAACCGGCGTGGCCTGGCGGCGGCGGCGGCGATGCGGACCGCGATGCAGGGGCTGGGCCTTGCGCCGGACGTGGTGCTGGTTTCGACATCCCGCCGCACCATTCAGACGCTGGAAGCGCTTGAGCCGTGGGCCGACACCCCGCTGGTGGACCGGCTCGACAGCCTGTACCTGGCGTCCGCGGCGGCGATGCTGAAGGTGATCCAGGAGGTCGGCGCCACCGCCCGCAGCGTGTTGGTGGTGGGCCACAACCCCGGCGTACACGATTTAGCGATGCTGCTGGTCGGCGCGCAGGCGGCGTCGTTCGACAACCCGGACATCCGCCGCCTGGCAGAGGGTTTCCCGACCGGCGCCCTGGCCGAGTTCACCGTCGCCGTTCCCTGGCACGCGCTCGACGAGGGAGGCGGACGTCTAACCCGGTTCCTGTGCCCGCGCGACCTGCCCGGCCATGGCGACTGACCGCGGGGGGACCAAGGCCAGCCTGGAGTTCGCCCTCAGCCCGGACGACCTGCCCCGCCTGCTCAAGCTGCCGTCCCTGGCGCGTGCCGGGCGCACCGCCTCAGTGACGACGCTGTGGCACGACACGGCGGACGGCGCGCTGGCCGCACGCGCCTTGTCGCTTTCGGAACAGCGCGGCCGTTGGCGGCTGGAGGCGCTGCGTCCCGCGCCCGACTGGCCCTGGCCACCCGGCAGCCCAGCCCCGCTCGTCGCGGAGGGCACCAGCCCGGCCAGCCTGGATCACGCATTGCATGACGGCCTTGCTCCGGTCGCGGCGCTGCACGCGCGCCGTACCGAGTTCGTGCTCCGTCTGCCAGCCCCGGACGGCGCAGCACCCGATGCACCCCCGGCCGAGCCGGTGCGGGTCGCCGTGCTGGACGGACGGGCACGCGGCGTCGCGGCGGAGCAGCCGGCCTGCCGCATGGTGCTGCGCGGCGAACCCGCGCAACTGCACCCCGCCGCGATGGAGCTGGCCGGCGCCGTCCGGCTTTCGGTGCCGCGGTCCGGCCTGGCGGCGTTCGCCGTCGCGGTCGCCCGCGGGGCCGAGCCTGATCCGCGCCACGTGGGATCGGCTGTTGCCATGCCGGGCCAGACGATGAGCGACAGCGCCGCCCTGATCATCGGCCAGCTTCTGGACACGATGCTGCACTGGGCGGCGAGCGCCGGCGCCGGGTCCTCGCCCGCGCCGGTGCATCAGATGCGCGTCGCGACCCGGCGGCTGCGCTCCGCCCTCGCCGTCCTCAAGCACGTCGCGGCGTTCCCAGAGCGCAAGCCGTTGAGCGCCGGGCTGCGCGCCACCGCGACCCGCCTGGGCGCCGCGCGGAATTGGGACGTGTTCCTCGGCGACACGGCGGACCGCGCCGTCGCGGCGTTCCCGGATGACGGGCGGTTCCGGCCCCTGCTCGCGGCGGCGCGGCGGCGGCGGCAGGCGGCCTACGTCGAGCTGCGCGCCCACCTGGCGGGCGCGGAGTTCCGCGAATTGCAGATCGGCCTGGCCTGCGCGTCCGCGCTGCGGCCATGGGAGCGGGAAGCGGCGCCCGATCCGAGGCTGCATGAGGACGCGGCCGTCTTCGCCGCCGCGGCGCTGGCGCATCAGGCGAAGCGGGTGCGCCATGCCGGACGGGACCTCGCGACGCTGCCGTTTCCGGCGCTGCATGAGCTGCGCAAGGACTGCAAGCGGCTGCGCTACGCGGCGGAGTTCTTCCTGCCGCTGTTCCCCGAGAAGCCGGCCCGCCATTTCGTCAAGCGCCTGTCGGCCTTGCAGGAGGAGCTGGGCGCCCTGAACGACGGCGCGACGGCCGCCGGGCTGATGGCGCATTTGGGCCGGGCGGAGCGCAGCCATGCGGCCGGGCTGATCGAGGGGTTCGTCGCGGCCGGTGCCATGGCGTCCCGGGCGCGCATCGGCCATGCCTGGAAGCGGTTCCGCAAGGCCGAGCCGTTTTGGACTTGAACCAAGCCGCCAGGACCGCCCGCGAGGCCCAGGGAACGCTCGGGGGAATGCTGCAAGAGCGAAGGTTGCGCGAAAGCCGGCTGCGCCCTTATTTTGCCACGATGCAAGGTCCTGGCGGCGGACCCGGCAGCACGAGATCGAACGGCGGCGAATTCCGCCTGGTCAGAACGGGATGACAGCATGAGCAGCACGGCAAACGGGTCGGTCACGATGACCCTGGACGGCTCCAACAAATCGTTCTCGCTACCGCTGCGGCCCGGTACGATCGGCCCCGCGGTGGCCGACGTCAGCAAGCTTTACAGCAACCTGGGGATCTTCACCTACGATCCCGGCTATGGCATGACCGCGTCGTGTGAAAGCAAGATCACCTACATCGACGGCGACGAGGGCGTGCTGCTGCACCGCGGCTACCCCATCGACCAGTTGGCGGAACACTCCACCTTTCTGGAAGTCGCCTACCTGCTGCTGAACGGCGACCTGCCGAACGCCGAGCAGCGGCACGAGTTCGAGCATGGCGTCATGCGCCACACCATGCTGCACGAGCAGCTCCGCCGCTTCTACGACGGCTTCCGGCGCGACGCGCATCCCATGGCGGTGCTGTGCGGCGTCGTGGGCGCGCTGTCCGCGTTCTACCATGACAGCCTCGACATCAACGATCCCGAGGTCCGCCGCATCAGCGCGTTCCGGCTGATCGCCAAGCTCCCGACCATCGCCGCATGGGCTTACAAATACTCCATCGGCCAGCCGTTCATGTATCCGCGCAACGACCTCGGCTATGCCGAGAACTTCCTGTATATGATGAACGCCGTCCCGGCGGAGCCGTACCACGTCAGCCCGGTGCTGGCGCGCGCCATGGACCGCATCTTCATCCTGCACGCCGACCACGAGCAGAATGCCTCGACCAGCACGGTGCGGCTGGCCGGCTCCACCGGCGCCAACCCGTTCGCCTGCATCGCCGCGGGGATCGCCAGCCTGTGGGGGCCGGCGCATGGCGGCGCCAACGAGGCCGTGCTGAAGATGCTCGCCGAGATCGGCCACAAGGACAACATCCCGGCCTTCATCGAGAAGGTGAAGGACAAGGACAGCCACGTCCGCCTGATGGGCTTCGGGCACCGGGTGTACAAGAACTACGATCCCCGCGCCAAGATCATGGAGCGCACCTGCCACGAGGTCTTGGCGGAGATGGGCATCAAGGACGACCCGCTGCTTGACCTCGCCATGGAGCTGGAGCGGATCGCGCTGCATGACGACTACTTCATCAGCAAGAAGCTGTATCCGAACGTCGATTTCTACTCGGGCATCATCCTGAAGGCGATGGGTTTCCCAACCAGCATGTTCACCGTGCTGTTCGCGGTGGCCCGCACCGTCGGCTGGATCAGCCAGTGGAAGGAGATGATCGAGGACCCGTCCCAGCGCATCGGACGCCCGCGGCAGCTTTACACCGGCTCGACCAAGCGGGACTTCGTGCCGCTCGACGCGCGCGGGTGAGCTACGGCTGCCCGGCGCCAGTCGGGCGGTCCGCGAGCGCGGCCAGGGCGCGGTCCGGCCAATCGGTGATCAGGCCGTCCACGCCCCAGCCGATCAGCCGGAGCATGTCAGCGCGGGCGTTCACCGTCCAGGGGACGACAAGCAGGCCGAGGCCGTGCGCCTCCGCCAGTTGATCCTCGGTCAGGTCATCATGCTCCGGAGTCCAGGTGCCGCCGCCTTCCTGGGCAACGGCACCCGGCACGGCGTCCATGCTCGCCACGTCCCGCCCCAGCCAGAGCGGCGCGTCCGCCACGGTGCGGGCGTCGGTCAGCCAGCCGCGGGCGATGCCGGGGCGGATGCGCCGGGCGTGGCGCGGTGCCCGCCAATCGAAGGACTGGATGGTGATCCGGTCCAGCGCCGCGGCGGCGCCTGCGACGTGCAGGACGCGCTCCACCATCTCCTCGGCGGGCACGGTCCAATTGGGATGCGCGGGGATCGACTTCAGCTCGATGTTCCACCGGGTCGCGTCGTCGAGCGTCAGGACTTGGTCGAGCGTCGGGATGCGGGCGCCGTCCCGCGCGGCCTGCTGCGGGAAGCGTTCGGCGTAGGCCGTGCCGGGGCGGATGCGGCCCACGTCGTACTCGGCAAGCTGCGCCAGCGTCAGCTCCCGCAGCAGCGAGCCGCGGGCCGGCAGCCAAGCCCCGGCGCGGTCCCGGGTGGTGTCCGGGTTCAGCGCCGGGTCGTGGTGGACCACCACGGCGCCGTCGCGGGTCACGCCCACGTCGATCTCGATCGTGCGGAGGCCGAGCGCGATGGCGGCCCGCAGGCCTTCCAAGGTGTTCTCGGGGAACAGGGCGCGGGCGCCGCGGTGGCCTTGCAGGTCGAACATGCCCACCGCTCTGGCCCCGGCTTGCCCCGGCGTCAAGGCGTTGCGCCCGGGCCGGGATCGGGCACACTGACGGGATGAACGAGGTGGGGATGAGCAAGACGGGGCCGGACCGGGTGCTGGGCGTGCTGGGCGGCATGGGACCGTTGGCCAGCGCGCAGTTCATGCTGCGCCTCACCCTGCTGACCCCGGCGGAGCGCGACCAGGACCATGTGCCCGCCGTGCTGTGGTCCGACCCGCGCGTGCCCGACCGGGCGGCGGCATGGGGCGGCGCCGGGCCGGACGCGCTGCCGATGCTGATACGCGGCTTGCAAGGCCTTGCGGCGTCCGGCTGCGGCGCGGTGGCGATCCCGTGCAACACGGCGCATGGCTGGATCGACGGGATGCGCGGGGCGACAGCATTGCCGATCCTGCATATCGTGGAGGCAGCCGCGGCGGATCTGCATCGCCAGGCGGTCGCCCCGGGCTTGGTCGGCGTGATGGGCACCGCCGCCACCTTGGCAATGCGGCTGTATCAGGACCGCCTCGCCGCCGCCGGTTGGCCCTGCGTCACGCCGACGCCGCACGAGATGGAGCGCCTCATCCTTCCGGCCATCGCCGCCGTGAAGGCCAATCGGGTCAGCGAAGCCTACGCGCCATTGGCCGAAGCCGTGAGCTTGCTGCACGCCCGCGGTGCTCAGGCAGTCGTCCTAGGATGCACGGAAATCCCGCTTGGCCTGCAGGCTGGGCCGGACGAGACGCTGGGCCTGCCGGTGGTGGACACCATCGACGCGCTGGCCCGCGCCTCCGTCGCCTGGGCGCGTGGCGGCTAACCAGTTCCTGCCAGTGCGTGGTCTCCGTCGGTCTTCCAATGCCGGCCATGGATCATGGAAGACGGAAGTTGGCGACCTGCTTGACAAGGCCGGGGCTGCATGAGTTCCCGGATCGGACGGAGATTCCGCCCGGTTCAGGGTCCGAAGAAGGCCACGCTCTCACTGTTTGGCGGGCGCCCCTCGTGTCCGCTGAGCAAGGCCAGGCCAGCGATGGTGAACACCGCAATCGAGATATAGGCGAGGATGAGGCGAATTGCGTCTCGACGCTGCGGCTGGCGTGTCTCGAGCGCGTCGTTCAGTCGGCTGATATGCACGGCACTCTCCTGTCCCAGGTTAACATTCGCGGACAGATGCCATCCGCCGGGCGCCTGCTGATCGACGCCCATGCCGCACTGCCCGGCACCGTTTTACTGTGCGGCCGCAAGGAGGAAAGTCGTTGGCCGCATGCTTCACTGGAACTGCTGCGAGGACTGTCCATAAACTGCGAAAACTGTCTATTCTGCCTTGTCTTAACGCCTGACGTCGGGAGAACGGCTTTGAAGCGCCTGGAGACCCTTCCGGCGGGTGCTGGAGCTGAGCATCATGGTCTTGATTGAACCGGGACGCCGCCGATGAAGATCAACCCAGATCTACTGGACGCCTTGCATGTCACCGAGATCCGTGACGTCGGGGAATATGAGGCCATGACGAAGCGCCGGGCATTGGCGTCGGATCACGGCAGCATCTTCTACCGCCTGCGTGAGCCGCAACGCGCCCAGGCAGCGGCCGGAGAAGCCCTGAGCAGGTTCGCCGACACCACGGTCGGCGGCCTGCAGCTTTCCTACGTCGCCGATCGCTTGGGCACGGAAGTCACGTTCCCGGAAGCGCATCCACGCTCGATTGTCATCATGACCGTTCTGGCAGGCGCGGTGCATTTCCGCCCATTCGGCTCGGACGCGGCGACCACTGCGGTGGCAGGCGGCTTGCTGCTGAACCAGGTCATGCCGGGCGCGCAGGGGCTGACCACGGATGGCGCCGAACGATTGAACTTGTGGGTCAACGCGCACGCACTGATCCGCTGCCTGGAGGGGATGTTGGGACAGCGGCTCGAGAAACCTTTGGTGTTCGGGCCGGAGCAGTCTTGGCCGCGGGGCGTTGCCGGGAGTCTCCATCGGCTGGTGCGTTACGTCGTGGATGAACTGACCGACCCCTACTCCTCGTTCGCAGGCGGCGTCGGCGCCGCTGCGTTCGAGGACCTTGTGA
>CAXTUQ010000186.1:0-9715 GCA_964247405.1 uncultured Acetobacteraceae bacterium | reverse complement strand
CCGTGACCAGTTGGAACGGCCGGGTGGCGATCTCGGTGCCGGACGGCGCCACGCGGGCCACTCCCTTGCTGCGGTGCAAGGATCGGCCCGTATCGCAGCGCGCTCTGGAACGTGACTTGGGACGGGGACAATTCGATAGACAGCATGCGGGCCGACGCGGCCGGCGACGAAGTGGGCTGCTGCTCGTTGCCGGTTACGCCCCGCGCTACGCCGAACGGCCGCTCGACGCGCCGCCGCAGATCGACACGGCCAAGCGGATCAAGCGTTCACAAACGGGATAAGGCGGAGTGCGGACTGGCCAGCGTATGAGGCAGGATTGCGGCGACGCGGCGACCTGGGCAGCGGACGCGCGTACGACCAACTTCGCAGGAAGCGCATGCTCAAGCATGCCGCTCGCGCTTTCTCCGGTGGCCGCCTTCGACGTGGCGATCGCGCTTGGCGCCGAGGTCGTGGGTCGGAGCCGGCTCGGCCCAGCAAAAAACTATCAATGCTGCGCTGCAAAGCGTGTTGCCGTGTGGCTCCATACGGAATAACCCTGATTGCAACTGGACGGGCTCAACGAGAGATCATGCGACGGCAACAATCAGCCGTCGAACAGAGACCACGCCCGACAACGATGACCAGCATCGCCGACGCGGTGCCGCCAAAAGGTGGCTGCTCGGGAAGCATGTGGCGTTTGGGAGGGGCTTGGACGGTGGAACCCGATCTGGAATTGGTGCAGGTGCGCGATGACCAATCGTTCAAGATATGGTCGCACGGCTACCCGTATCGAACGGCACGGTGGCACTTCCACCCGGAATACGAGCTGCACCTCGTCACGGCGACCGAGGGCGACCGCTACGTCGGCGACCACATCGGCCCTTTTGGCACCGGCGACCTCGTCCTCGTCGGCCCCAACCTGCCGCATAACTGGATCAGCCGCACCCCTGAGAACGGAAGCGTCGAGGAGCGCTGCCTCGTCCTCCAGTTCACCGACGGTTTCATCGCCGCCTGCATGACGACGTTCCCAGAGCTTCGCTTCCTGCAGCCGATTCTCAAGGAGGCGGTCCGGGGCGTCCGCTTCGAGGCGGCGGTGTCCGAGCAGGTCCAGCCTTTGATGCGCGACCTGCTTGATGCGCCGGGCGCGCGCCGGGTCGCCCTCTTTGTCGGCATCCTCGACCTGATCGGCCACGCCGGGCAGCGGAGTCCACTTGCCAGCATCAGTTTCCAGCCGAACCAATCGGCTTATCTTTCGACGAGCATGAACTTGGTGCTTCAGCATATCGGGCGCAACTTCACCCGTGACTTCAACGAGCCTGACCTCGCCAGGCTGAGCCGGCAGAGCGTCAGCGCCTTTTCCCGCTCGTTCCACAAGCATACGGGCCTGACCTTTGTTCAATACGTCAACTCGCTCCGCATCGAGCTCGCCTGTCAGCACCTGGGCCAGGCCGACCTGACAATCGCGGAAATCTGCCACGCGGTCGGCTTCAACAACCTGTCGAACTTCAACCGGCAGTTCCTGGCCGCGAAGGGCATGCCGCCGTCGAAGTACCGCGTCCTTGGGCGCGGCGGGCGACATTTCGCTTCACAGCATGAGGAGCCCAAGGTTTTCGGCGGCACGGCCAAACGTTCGCGCGCCGCCGCTTATCATGCCACGAACGCAAACGAGCCGGCTTCGGCTCACAAGGAGAGGACATCCATGACACGGCACACCAAGGCATCGACGTTGAAGACCCCGGTTGCGGCGGCGCTCGCCCTCGGCCTCGTCGGCGGGACCGCGGCCTCCGCCGCCACGGTCTCCAACACGACCGTGGCGTTTCTCATGCCTGACCAAAGCTCGACCCGCTACGAGGAGCACGACCATCCCGGCTTCGTGGCCCAGATGCAGAAGCTCTGCCCGAGCTGCAAGGTGCTCTACCAGAACGCGGACGGCGACGCCTCGCGCCAGCAGCAGCAGTTCAACTCGGTGGTGTCGCAGGGCGCCAAGGCCATCGTGCTCGACCCCGTCGACTCGGCCGCTGCCGCTTCCCTAGTCAAGCAGGCCCAGGGCCGGGGCATCAAGGTGATCGCCTACGACCGGCCGATCCCCTCGACGCCGGCCGACTACTACGTGTCCTTCAACAACGAGGAGATCGGCAAGTCGATTGCCAAGTCGCTCGTGGACCATCTCAAGGCAAGCAAGGTGGCAACGGCCGACGTCGGCGTGCTCGAGGTCAACGGCTCGCCGACCGACGCGGCCGCCGGGCTGATCAAGAAGGGCATCCACGAGGGCCTGGCCGAAGGCGGCTACGCGACGCTGGCCGAGTACGACACCCCGGAATGGGCGCCCCCCAAGGCCCAGCAATGGGTGTCCGGCCAGATCTCGCGCTTCAACAAGAAGATCGTGGGCGTGGTCGCGGCCAACGACGGCACCGCGGGCGGCGCCATCGCGGCCTTCAAGGCGGCGGGCGTCAACCCGGTCCCGCCCGTCACCGGCAACGACGCCACCATCGCCGGGCTGCAGCTCATCATCGCGGGCGACCAGTACAACACCATCTCGAAGCCGAGCGAGATCGTCGCCGCCGCGGCGGCGGACGTCGCGGTCGGGCTGCTCGGCGGTGAGGCGCCCAAGGCCGACACCACCCTGTTCGGCACGCCGACCCGGCTGTTCACCCCGGCGCTGGTGACAAGCGGCAATCTCAAGACCGAGATCGTGGACAAGACCGTCAACGGCAAGGCGATCGAGACGCCCGCGGTGCTCTGCACCGGCCGCTACGTGGATGGCTGCAAGAAGCTCGGCATCACCCCCTGAGCCTCGCCTGACCGGGGCCGCCTATCCCTTGCCCGGGCGGGCGGTCCCCAATAATCATGCCCGACCTGGGAGGGCTTGCCACAGATGTCCGACACGTCACAAGAAACGCCGCCCGCGGGCGATCCGGTGCTCAGCCTGCGCGGCATCTGCAAGCAGTTCGGCGCGGTTTCCGCCCTGACCGAAATCGACCTTGATGTCCATGCCGGCGAGGTCGTGGCCCTTGTCGGCGACAACGGCGCCGGCAAGTCCACTCTCGTCAAGGTCCTGGCCGGCGTGCACCAGGCGACCAGCGGCACCATGGCGTTCCGCGGCCAGCCCGTGACGCTCGCCGGCCCGAACGACGCCTTGGCGCTCGGTATCGCGACCGTGTTCCAGGACCTGGCGCTTTGCGAAAACCTCGACGTCGTCGCCAATATCTTTCTCGGCAAGGAGCTGCAGCCTTATGCGCTTGACGAGGTGGCGATGGAGATCCGCGCCTGGACGCTGTTGAACGAGCTGTCGGCCCGCATCCCCAGCGTCCGCGTGCCGATCGCGTCCCTGTCGGGCGGCCAGCGCCAAACGGTGGCGATTGCCCGCTCGCTCCTGCTGGAGCCAAAGCTCATCATGCTGGATGAGCCGACCGCGGCGCTCGGCGTCGCGCAGACCGCCGAGGTGCTGAACCTCATCGAGCGGGTCCGCGACCGCGGCCTCGGCGTGATCATGATCAGCCACAACATGGAAGATGTCCGCGCCGTCGCGGACCGGATCGTCGTGCTGCGGCTCGGGCGCAACAACGGCGTGTTCTACCCCGACGCGTCGAACCAGGAACTGGTCAGCGCCATCACGGGCGCGGCCGACAACGCGGTGTCCCGCCGGTCCGGGCGGCGCCAGGCCCAGCAGGACATCACGGGGGAGGCGAGGGCATGAGCAGCGACAAGGCCAATCCGGCGCCGGCGCTCGACCGCGCCGATGTCCGCGTCCGGCACGACGCCGGGCTGGGCGGCGCGGTCCGCGGCTTCATCGACCGCGTCCGGTCAGGCGACCTCGGGTCGCTGCCGGTGGTGGTGGGGCTTGCGATCATCTGGACGGTGTTCCAAAGCCTCAACCCCGTCTTCCTGTCGAGCAGCAACCTGGTCAACCTCTTGTTCGACAGCTCCACGGTCGGCGTCATCTCGCTCGGCATCGTCTGCATCCTGATGGTCGGCGAGATCGACCTTTCGGTCGGCTCGGTCAGCGGCTTCGCCTCGGCGGTGGTCGGCGTGCTTTGGGTGAACAGCGGCTGGCCCGTCGTGATCGCGATCCTGGCGGCGCTCGCGGTCGGCGCCGCGTTCGGCCTGCTCTACGCCGTGCTGTTCAACCGCCTGGGGATGCCGAGCTTCGTCTCCACCCTGGCGGGCCTGCTCGCGGTGCTCGGGATGCAGCTTTACATCCTCGGCTCGACCGGCTCGATCAACCTGCCCTACGAGGCGCCGCTCGTGATCCTCGGGCAGACGCTCGTCATGCCGGCCTTCGTGTCCTACGCGCTGGTGCTGGTCGCGGGCGTCGCCATCTTCGCGACCGGCTACCGCACCGCCGCCCGGCGCCGCGCGGCGGGCCTCACGCCGCCGTCGCTGGCCGGGAACCTGGCCCGCGCGCTCGCCTTCACCGTGGCCCTCGAACTCGTCGCCTACTATCTCAACGAGGACCGCGGCATCCCCTGGATGTTCGGCCTGTTCGTCGGGCTGGTGGTGGCGATGGACTACGCGCTCAAGCGGACCAAGTGGGGCCGCTCGATGACGGCGGTGGGCGGGAACCGGGAAGCCGCGCGGCGCTCCGGCATCAACGTGCGCGGCATCTACATGAGCGCCTTCGTGCTGTGCTCGACGCTTGCAGCGCTCGGCGGCGTGCTGTCGGCCGCCCGCCTGGCCTCCGCGAGCCAGCAGGCCGGCACCGGGGACGTCAACCTGAACGCGATCGCCGCGGCGGTGATCGGCGGCACCAGCCTGTTCGGCGGGCGCGGCAGCGCCTACTCGGCGCTGCTCGGCATCATCGTGATCCAGTCCATCGCGAGCGGGCTGACGCTGCTCGATCTGTCGTCCTCGCTCCGGTACATGATCACCGGCGCCGTGCTGGCCGTCGCGGTCATCGTGGACAGCCTGGCACGGCAGTCGCGCGTGTCCCACGGCCGCGCCTGAGCGCTGTTCGCCCCAGCGCTGTTCGCCCGGCCTGCGGCAGCACGCGATGACGACACTCGATTGATGGAGCTTAGGGATGGGTCAGGAACTGTCGGGCAAGGTCGCGGCGATCACCGGCGCCGCGTCGGGCATCGGCTTCGAATGCGCCAGGGCCATGCTCGCCGCCGGCGCCCGCGTCGTGCTGGTTGACTACGCCGAGGACAAGCTGAGGGACGCCTGCTCGGAATTGGGGCCGCAGGCGATCCCCTTGGTGGTCAACCTCCTCGATCCCAAGAGCGTGGCCGGCATGATGCCGCAGATCCTGGAACACGCCGGGCAACTGGACATCTTCCACGCCAATGCCGGGTCCTATGTCGGGGGCGATGTCGTGGGCGGCGACCCCGACGCCTGGGACCGCATGTTGAACCTGAACGTCAACGCCGCGTTCCGGTCCATCCATGCCGTCCTGCCGCACATGGTCGAGCGCGGGACGGGCGACATCATCGTGACCAGCTCGGTGGCCGGTTTGGTCCCGGTCGTCGTGGAGCCGATCTACACGGCGTCGAAGCACGCGGTCCAGGCGTTCGTCCACACGCTCCGGCGGCAGGTCGCCCGGCACGGCATCCGCGTCGGCGCGGTCGCCCCCGGCCCCGTCGTCACAGCCCTGTTGAGCGACTGGCCGAAGGCGAAGCTCGACGACGCGCTGGCGGCAGGGAGCCTCATGCAGCCTCAGGAGGTCGCAGCCGCCGTGCTGTTCATGCTCACCCGGCCAAGGAACGTCACGATCCGGGATCTCGTCATCCTGCCGCAGAGCCTGGATCTCTGAACCGGGTCTTGCGACATCACACGGAACAGGCAATCCGCCGACGCTCCCAACGGCCCGCGTCCGGTCAGCGCGCCAGCGGGTCGGGGCGGAGCTGGATCTTGTAAACGCGGGGGCTTTCGCCCTTGCCGGTCTCGTTGTGGAACATCGCCCGGGTGCCGGAGGTGGTCCAAAGGCCGCGGCCCTTCCAGCCGGCGTCCGGGTCGTCGATCCGGCCATCGACGTTCTTGGTGAAGAACCCGGCGGGATACGGCACGTGGAAGGTCAGGAACTTGCCATCGACCAGGGCGGTGATGGCCTCGCCGCCGTTCGTCATGGCTAGGGGCACGTTTTCGCCCAGGCCAAACGTGTTGTAGCGGTCCACCCAAACGTAATAGGCGTGGTTGGCGCTGCCGCGGTCATCCACGCCCCCGAACTGCGGGCCGGGGAAACGGTAAAGCGTCCAGCCCTCCGCGCACTGCTTGCCGGTCACGGTGTCCGGCCCCTTGAGCGACTCGCACTTCGAGCGGTCGAAGCTGGCCAGGTGGCCGCTCGACAGGGCGGTCCAAACGAGGCCCTTGGTGTCCACGTCGATGCCGCGGGCGCCGAACGCGCCGTCGGGCGGCTGGAACAGCTCCGTGAGGCCGGTGTGGGTGGGGTCGGGACCGGGGATGAAGTGGACGAGGAAGCTGGGCTGGTCCATGCGGGAGAAGCCGGTGTCCATGGACTGGCCCCATACCGTGTCGTCGATGGGGCTGGGCTGGACGCCGTAAAGGCCGGCCAGGACGCGCTTCTGCCGGGCGGGGTCCGTGGGCTGGCCGAGTTCGGCGTAGTCGCCGCGCTTGCCCCAGCCGGGCACGTCCACCACCATCGGCGCCCAGCCCTGGGCCGTCTTGGCGTCGCCGGTTTCCAGGAACCTCTTGGTGTCCAGCCAGCCGATGACGGGGCCGGAGGGCGGGCCGTAGCTGGTCCACAGCGTGTTGTCGGCGTCGTGGCCGAAGTAAAGGTGCTGCGTGCCGAAGCAGGTGTCGATCAGCGTGAATTTCTGGGTTGTGGGTTCATAGAGCGACAACTGCCGTCCGGAGGTTTGGAGGGGTGCGACCTGGGCAGACGGCAGGTCGGAGCCTTTCTTGCAATAGGCGGGGTCCTCGGCCGCGCGGTGGCGCGCGGCGAACCAAAGGCGGCCCTGCTCGTCGAAAATCAGGTTGTGGTTGCTGGTATGGCCAGTCCAGATGGGTTCGTCGCCCCAGAACACGGAGGGGCCTATGGGGTCATCCTCGGCGCTGGGCGTGCCCGGCGAATAGGGATGCTTGATCGTCCAGGTCTTGTTGGCGACGGGATCGAGCACCGGGACCTCGTCGGTCGACTCTTCCGGGGAGCCGTAGATGTAGCCGTGGGCGTTGACCGTGGGGTGGCGCTTGTCGGTGGAGATGGCGTCATGCATGTAGGCGGTGGGCTTGCTCCAGTCCCACACGCTGACCACCATGTTCCGCTCCGCGCCGGTGGGCCGCGGGGGCTTGGAGGCCGGCAGCTCGCCCGCGGCGATCCGGTCGGTCCAGTCGGCGTAAAGCGACAAGCCCTTGTCCGGGCCGAGGCGGGCGATGGAGACTGCCATGCCGGTCATGGCCTGGCCCGACTGGTTGCGGCGCGTCCACATCTCCGTCGAGTTGGTGAACTCGCCGAGCAGCCTCACCTTGGGCGAGCGGACGTTCTCGCTGCCCAGGGCATGGCAGGACTGGCAGGAGTTCTTGACGGTGTCGATCCAGGCGGCCTGGGTCTTGATAAAGGGCGGGATGCCGTTGCCGCCCTCACCGGTGCCGGGGAACTGGTCGGCGGCGGGGATGTGGAGCATCGAGTACCAGTACATGCCCGGGTAGTACTTCGCGGCGGCCGCTTGCGTCGGCGCTGGGACGGCTGAAAGGTCGAGCGTCTTGCCGGGTTCGCCATCGACGCGGGAGGAATCGACCAGGCCGTAGCCCCGGACCCATACCTTGTACCTCGCATTGGGCAGGTCGGGGATGACGTAGCGGCCGGCGTCGTCGGTCACGACGACCTTGGCGAACTTGGTCGGCAGGTCGGTCGTCTCGGCGATGACCCAGACGCCGGCCTCCGGGCCTTGCGGGCTGGCCACGGTGCCGCCGATGTCGGCCGCGCCGATGGAGGGAGCGGGTGGCGGGCTGGTTTGTGCGCGGGCGGCGGAGGGCAGGAGCGCCGCCAGGGCGCCGGCAAGGATCGTGGCCGACAGGAGCGTGCGACGAATTGTGCGAAGCATGACGGTCCCTCTTCGAAAGCGGATGACGCGGCCGGGCGGATCAGCCGGTGGCAGCGATGTCCGGGATGGCCAGGAAGGCCTGGGCGACGTGCTGGAACGCCTTGTGGCTGCGGCTGACGATCACCGAATGGGCCGCGCCCTTGATGATCGACAACTGGCGGTCGCCGTTCGGGAGCTTGGCGAAGAAGGCCTGCAGGTCCTCAAGCGTCGAGATGCCGTCGTACTCGCCGCGGGCCAGCAGCACCGGGCAAAGGACGCGGGCCGGATCGACGAGCGGGAGGTGGGCGGTCATGTCGAGGTAGGTGCCGGTGGGCACGCTGTCACCGTTGACCATCTCCTTGTCCACGAAGGCCCGGACGACGTCGGGATCGGTCGTGCCCGGGTGGTCGCGGGTGAAGATGCTTTCCAGCATGGCGCGGTCGCGGGGGCGGCGGTTGTAGGTGCGGAAGTACTCGGTCTGCTCGGCGCGCTTTGCCAGGGTGGGGGAGCCGGCGCCGGTGTAGGTGAAGGCGCTGAGCACGAGGCGGCCCATGCGGTCGGGCTTCTCCGTCGCGAACGCCGCGGCACGGATGGCGCCGGAGGACTCGCCGAGCAGGTGGGCGGCGGCCTGGCCGGTTTCCCCGCGGATCAGGTCGGTGGCGGCGATCAGGTCCTGCACGCCGCTCGCGATGTCGGAGTTGGCGTCGGTGCGGGTGGAGCGGCCGTAGCCCTCGTGGTCCAGGGTCCAGACGTCGTAGCCGAGGCGGGCGAAGACGTTCATCAGCGAGTAGTCGTCGTGGCCCGGCACCGAAAGGTCGAAGCTGGCGAGCGCCGCGGGCGAGGAGCCATGGACGAGCAGCAGGACTGGGCGGGGCGCGTCGCCCGGGGCGGGGGCGCCGGCGCGCTTGCGATACATCGCGAGGCGGATGTCCTGGCCGTCACGGCGCTTCGTCGCCCAGTAGCTGGCGGCCCAGAGGCCGGGCGGCGCTTCGGGGGACGGGAGGTCCGTGGCGGCGCCGGCGAGCAGGGCGGCCCCGGCCAGCACCGTCACGTTGAGGAGGTCTCGCCGCCGGGGCTGGTGCGCTTCTGCCATGGGGGCCACTCCCTGCTCAGTCTTTTGCCGGAGCCTAGCAGCAGTCCGCGCTGGGAACAGGAAAAATCATTGGGGCTGGGCGCGGCTCGCCATGAACCCGGCCTCTGCTGCCTGCCTACCCAAGAGACCGTCCCTGTGCCGGAAGACGGGTTTCGACCAGCCGCTCCTCCGCCCGCTTGACCGCTTTCACCACGGTTTCTCCCGCCTTCACCACCTTGGGATCAGGATGCGCGAGCAGCCGGTCAACGACGAGGAGTGCAGGTGCGAGCATCCCACGGAGATCGTGGCGCAGCGTCGATGTCATCGCCTCAAGTTCCGCGAGCCGAGCAAGCTTGCTGGCCACATCCTGATCCAGCGTGGGCAGCGTTTCTTTGTCGGTCGTCATGTCGGGATCACTTCACGATCTACCGGGGCCTACATTTCGGCTTGGATGTACAATGAATCTGCGGGCTTTCGCAAGCAAGGGTATTTTGGACCCAACCCGGCACCATGGCCACTGGCCACGAAGCCGCACGGGCGGTGCATCAGGGCCGTCATCACCCGCGCGAGGCTTGCGATCCACTGCCATGCAACGAGCCGGATCGCAGGCGGTCGAACACGGCCAGCACGGGCGCCAACACTGGCATGTCGGGTTCAAGGCCGAGCGCCTTGCAGCGCGACACGTAGG
>CAXTUQ010000185.1:0-9726 GCA_964247405.1 uncultured Acetobacteraceae bacterium | reverse complement strand
CCCGGCTGATCGCGGCGGCGGGACGCATTGCCGACCGCTCGTTGGCCGCGGAGTATCGCGGCGCGCTGCTGGACCGGTTCTACGCCAGCCGCAAGCGCCCCGGCAAAGCCGCCCCGTCCAAGGCCCGGCCGGCGCGGACGCCGTCCACCCTGGATGCGACGCAGGCCGAGCGCGGGCGGTGCCTGGTGGCGATCCTGCTGCGCCACCCGGACCTGCTGCGCGACACCGAGGAAGCCTTCGCGGCCCTCGCGCTTTCGCCCGCCATGTCGCGGTTGCGCGACGCAATCCTGCACGCTTCCGAACGAGATGTGCTTGATTCCGCGGCCTTGCTGTCCCACCTGAACGCATCTGGTGCAATGGAGGAGGCGGCCCAGGCCCTGTCGTCGGCGCCCTGTCCCTTGCCGGCCTGTGCCCATGCCGACGCCATGCCTGCGGAGGCGGAGGCCGGCTGGTGGCATATCTTCGGACTGATGCACCGCTCGCGGCTGGACGAGGAAGTGGCGGCGGCAGGCCGGGCCTTCATCGACCAACCGGACGAGGCGACGCAGCGCCGCTTGATCGCGCTTTGCGCCGCCCGAGACGCGCTGTCCGCGCCCGACCAGGGCGCGGAGGCTGAACCCTGATGTGCCGCGCGGGACGCCGCGCCGCACGCATTTTTGGAGTGCCCTAATCCATGGCGACCAAGCAAGCCGCGACCGCCGACGCAGCGCCCGCCGACCAGGACGGCGACACCACGCTGCTCGACACCAACGCGGTCGCCGTCAAGCGCCTGATCGCCAAGGGCCGCGAGCGCGGCTACATCACCTTCGACGAGCTGAACGCCGTCTTGCCGTCCGACCAGAACAGCTCGGAGCAGATCGAGGATGTGATGGCGATGCTCAGCGAGATGGGCATCCAGGTCGTCGAGAGCGAGGAAGCCGAGGACCCGGAAGCCCCGGCCAAGGCCGATAAGGCGGACAGCGAGGATGAGAAGGAGGCCGACGAGCCGACCGGCAACGTCGATGAGGCAAACCTCGGCCGCACCGACGACCCGGTGCGGATGTACCTGCGCGAGATGGGCAGCGTCGAGTTGCTGTCGCGCGAGGGTGAGATCGCCATCGCCAAGCGCATCGAGGCCGGGCGCGACATGATGATCGGCGGCCTGTGCGAAAGCCCGCTGACCTTCCGCGCCATCATCACCTGGCACGAAAGCCTGAAGGCCGGGCGCATGTTGCTGCGCGACATCGTCGATCTGGAAGCGACGCAGGGCGGCCCCAAGGAGGTGGCAGGCGAGCCGGCCGACGCGGTCGCGGAAACGTTTGAGCCGGCCGAGGACTTGGACGAGGACGCGGAGGGCGAGGGGCCGGGCATGTCGCTCTCGGCATTGGAAGAGAAGCTGAAGCCCGAGGTGCTGGCCACCTTCGAGGAAATCGAAGGGCTGTACCGGAGGCTGCAGAAGGTGCAGGCCAAGCGGCTGGAGACCATCACCTCCGGGGAGGAGATGAACCTCCGGTCCGAGCACACCTATGAGAAGCAGCGGGACGAGGTCGTCGGCAAGGTCGAGCAGGTCCGGCTGCACAACAACCGGATCGAGGAGCTGGTGGTCCAGCTCAAGCAGATCAGCCAGCGGCTGAATGGGCTGGAGGGCCAGTTGCTGCGCATGGCGGCGGCGGCGAAGGTCGAGCGCGACGACTTCCTGCGCGAATACCACGGCCATGAGCTGGACCCGAACTGGCTTGAGCGCGTCGGCCAATTGCCCGGCAAGCAGTGGAAGACGTTCGTCACCCGGCATATCGACGGCGTGCAGGAGATCCGCGCAAAGATCGGCGTGCTGGCCTCGGAAGCCGGGCTGCCGATCAGCGAGTTCCGCCGGGTGTATGCGACGGTGAGCCGCGGGGAGCGGGACAGCGCGCGGGCCAAGAAGGAGATGATCGAGGCGAACCTGCGCCTGGTGATCTCGATCGCCAAGAAGTACACCAACCGCGGGCTGCAGTTCCTGGATTTGATCCAGGAAGGCAACATCGGGCTGATGAAAGCGGTCGATAAGTTCGAGTACCGCCGCGGCTACAAGTTCAGCACCTATGCGACCTGGTGGATTCGGCAGGCGATCACCCGGTCCATCGCCGACCAGGCGCGCACCATCCGCATCCCCGTGCACATGATCGAGACGATCAACAAGCTGGTCCGCACCAGCCGGCAGATGCTGCATGAGATCGGGCGCGAGCCGGCGCCGGAGGAATTAGCGGAAAAGCTCGGCATGCCGTTGGAAAAGGTGCGCAAGGTGCTGAAGATCGCCAAGGAGCCGATCAGCCTGGAAACGCCCATCGGCGACGAGGAGGACAGCCACCTCGGCGACTTCATCGAGGACAAGGCGGCGGTGATCCCGCTCGACGCCGCGATCCAGGCCAACCTGCGGGAAGCGACGACGCGCGTGCTGAGCAGCCTGACGCCGCGGGAGGAGCGGGTGCTGCGCATGCGCTTCGGCATCGGCATGAACACCGACCACACGCTGGAGGAGGTCGGGCAGCAGTTCAACGTGACCCGCGAGCGCATCCGCCAGATCGAGGCCAAGGCGCTGCGCAAGCTCAAGCACCCGAGCCGCAGCCGCAAGCTGCGCAGCTTCCTGGACGATTGAACGGGGCGTCTGACGTGCAGCCGACCAGCCGGGCGGTCGTCACCGTCACGTTTCTCCGCATGGACCAGCGCCCGGCCGATCCGCCCCGGCGGTTGCCTGAAACGTGCAGCCTGGTGACGCTCGCCGCCTGCACGGTGCCGTTCTACCGCTACCTCTACGGCACCGTTGGCGGTCCTTACCTGTGGTGGCTGCGCCGGTCGCTTTCGGACACGGCGCTGGAGGCCTTGCTGCGTGACCCGGCGGTGTCCGTCACCGTGCTCTACCGGGGTGGCGAACCCGCCGGGTTCTTTGAGCTGGACCGGCGGCAAAGCCCGGCGGTCAACCTCAGCTACTTCGGTCTGGTGCCCGATGCAACCGGGGCGGGACTCGGCACGGCGTTCCTGCGGGCGGCGGTTGACGCGGCCTTTGCCGAGGGCGCGCGGGCGCTGACGGTGAACACCTGCACCGCCGACCACCCGCGGGCGCTGCCGGGCTACCTGCGCGCCGGGTTCCGTCCGCTGCGGGCGGTGCGCGAGGTCTGGGACGTGCCGAACCAGCTTGGCCTGTCCATTCCCGAGCATCTCCGGGTATAAGGTTCGCGGAGCGCACGCCAAGCGCCGGGAGGGACCTGCCGCCATGCGCCTGAAACTCGCGATGCCGGCACCCGCGATGCTGGCCGCGGCGCTGCTGGCCTCACAGGCGGCCTGGGCGCAGCTTCCCAATCCGCTCAAGATCGGCGTGCTGAACGACCAGTCCGGCCCGTTCGGCGACCAGTCCGGCCGCGGGTCGGTCGTGGCGGCGCAGTTGGCGGCGGAGGACTTCATGCGCGAAGCGCCGGGCGTGCGCGTCGAGATCGTCTATGGCGACCACCAGAACAAGCCGGACATCGGCAGCGCCATCGTACGCTCCTGGGTGGACCGGGACGGCGTGGCGGCGGTGGCGGATGCGGTGAACTCCTCGGTGGGCCTCGCGGTCAACGACGTGCTGCGGGAACGGCACCGGGCCTTCATCGCCACCAACGTCGGCACCTCGGACCTCACGGGCAAGTTCTGCTCAGCCACGACGGTGCAGTGGACCTTCGACACCTGGGCCTTCGGCAACAGCGCGGCGCGGGCGTTGAAGGACGTGGGGCCGTTCTATTTCGTGGGCTTCGACTACGCTCTAGGCGCGGCGCTGGAGCGGGACACGACGGAGGCATTGACCCGCCTGGGCGGCAAGGTGGCCGGGTCGGTCAAGCACCCGCTGGGCACGACGGACTTTTCTTCGTACTTGCTGCAGGCGCAGTCGTCCGGGGCGAAGGTGATCGCGTTCGCCTCCACGGGCCTCGACTTCATCAACGCGGCCAAGCAGGCGGCCGAGTTCGGCGTGACGCGGACCGCGACGCTGGCCGGGCTGTTCACCCAGATCACCGACGTGGACGCGTTGGGGACGGAGGCGGCGCAGGGCCTGCTGCTGACCGAGGCGTTCTATTGGGACCTCAACGACGCCACCCGCGCCTTTGCCCGGCGCTTCGCCGAGCGGATGCCGGGCCGCGTGCCGACCGAGAACCAGGCCGGCGTTTATTCCTCCGTTCTGGCCTACTTGCGTGCCGCGAAGCTCGCCGGCACCGTCGAGGGGGAAAAGGTGGTCGAGGCGATGCGCCGTGCGCCTATCGAGGACCCGCTGTTCGGCACCGTCACGGTGCGTCCGGACGGCAGGGCGGTGCATGCGATGTACGTGTTCCGCGTGAAATCACCGGCGCAATCCGCCTCGCGTTGGGACCTTTACGCCTTGGTTTCCACCATCCCGCCCGAGCTGGCGTTCCGTCCGATGGGGCGGGGCGGCTGCCCGCTGGTCGCGCCAACGGCGAAGTAGCCTGCAACCGTTGGGCCGCGTGATCGTTCCCGGTTCTGAACGGCTGCCGAGGCATAGGGCCGCGGCACCCAAGCGGGGTTGACGGGCGCCATGCTGGGCAGGATTTGGTCGATGCTGCAGGAAACCGTGGCCGACTACATCGAGGACGAGGCGCTGAGCCGTGGGGCGGCCATCGCCTACTACACCATCTTCTCCATCGCCCCGATCCTGGTGATCTGCATTGCGATTGCCGGGCTGATGTTCGGCGCGGACGCGGCGCAGGGCGCCATGGTCGGGCAGCTCCGCGGCATGATGGGCGACCAGGCGGCGGAGGCGGTGCAGACGATGATCGCCAGCGCCGGCAACAAGTCGAGCGGCATCTGGGCCACGGTGATCGGCGTCGTCACCCTGCTGATCACGGCGACCGGCGTGTTCGGCGAGATGCAGGCATCGCTGAACCTGATCTGGAAGGCGCAGGCGCCGACCGGCGTGACCGGCATCCTGAAGGCGCGGGCGGCCAGCCTCGGGCTGGTGGCGACGCTCGGCTTCCTGCTGCTGGTGTCGCTGGTGGTCAGCGCGGCCTTGACGGCGCTCGGCAGCACCTTGAACCGCATCATCCCGGGGGCCGAGACGCTGCTGCACCTCGCCAACTTCGTGGTGTCGTTCCTGATGGTCTCGGCGCTGTTCGCGGCGATCTACAAGATCCTGCCGGACCGCCAACTGCGCTGGAAAGACGTAGGGGTGGGCGCGGTGGCGACGGCCTTCCTGTTCACCGTCGGCAAGACGCTGATTGGGCTGTACATCGGCAGCAGCTCGGTTGCGAGCAGCTACGGCGCCGCGGGGGCGCTGGTGATCGTGCTGCTGTGGATCTACTACTCGTCGCAGATCTTCCTGCTGGGGGCGGAGTTCACCAAGGTCTGGGCGAGCCACCACGGCAGCGCCGAGGCGTTCGCCGCCCGCAAGGAACCGGCGGACGCCGCGCCCTCCGTGCCGCCGCCGTCGCCGGTGCAGACGGTGATCGCCCATTCCGCCGCGCACCGGGTGCCGATTGGGCTGTTCGACATCGCGGCGCTTGGGACGCTGCTGCTGGTGGCGCTGCGGGGGCAGCGGCGCTGAGGGTTGGTTTGGGGCGGACTCGCTCGTTGACCACCAATCGCGCTTGCGCTTTCTGCATACCCATGATGCAATGATTGCACTATAGGTTGGGAACACCGTTGAGTGCCGACCCTGCAACGCTTTGGCGCCGTCAGCCTGCGCATGTATGCCGACGACCACCGGCCGCCGCATTTCCATGTCGTCGGGCCGGATTTCCAGGTGCTGGTCCGGATCTCGGACCTGGCGGTGATCGCCGGCGAGGCCCGGCCGGCCCAGATCGCTGCGGCGGTGGCGTGGGCGGCCGAGCGCAGGGAAGCATTAGCGCTGAAATGGGGCGAGTTGAACGAACGGGGATGACCAAGGAGGGTCGCCATGCCGAGGAAGATGCTGCCACGCATTGCCGACGTCGCGCCGGGCGTCGAACCGAGAGGTTCGCCGGACAAAGCGCCCCTGACCCTGCGGGTGTGCTGGCAGCACGGAGGCGAGAGCCTGGTGGACGTGTCCGGCCTTGTTGGCGCCTTCCGCGTGTATGCCCCGCTACGCGAGGACCGGACGCTATTCCGCCGGGTCCGCGTCGGGGAGCACGGGACGGACGTGGCCTGGACCGACGAGATCGACATGGCGGCGGACACGCTGTGGCGCTTGGCGCATGAGCAGTCCGGGGAAACCCTGACTGCGGAGGCGTTCCGTGCCTGGCGGGAGCGCAAGGCCTACACCCTGGACGGGGCAGCCCGGGCGCTTGGCCTGAGCCGCCGCATGGTCGCCTACTATGAACAGGGCGACAAGCCGATCCCACGCACGGTCGCGCTTGCCACTCGCGCGCTGGAGATGGCTGACCCGGACTCGGGACAGGCGGCGCAGGAGAGACAGCCGTGACCGTGCCGGCCCGCTCAATACCGCTTATACGGCAAGAACTTCCCCGACATGGTCATCTTCACCCGGTCCCCTTTCTGGTCGGGCTGCCGTTCCAGCGTCATGTCGAAGTCGATGGCGCTCATGATGCCGTCGCCGAACTCCTCGTGGATCATCTCCTTCCACGTCGTGCCGTACACCGACACCAGTTCGTAGAACCGGTAGATCAGCGGGTCGGTCGGCACGGCGGTGGGCAGTGAGCCGCGGTACGGCGCCTCGGCCAGCAGCGCCGCTTCCTCCTCCGACAGGCCGAACAGGGTGGCGGCCTTCTCCGCCGTTTCCGGCGTCATGCTCATCTGGCCCAGGCAGGCGGCGCAGGTCCACACGGGGGCGTAGCCGAGCTTCCCGGCGACCTCCGCCCAGGTCCAGCCCTTCTGCTTCTTGATGCCGCGGATCTTCAGGCCCAGGGCGGTTTTCGCGTCGTTCAACTGATGGCCTCCTCTATGGATGAAACGGCAGGGCGGACCTCCGGCACGCGGCGGCCGTCCCAGCCCTCTGGCCTGCTGCCTGCCAGGGTGCGGGACCGGGCCACCAGGAAGTCCACGATGTGGGTGCGCAGCGCGTGGTGGCCCGGCGTGCGGTGGATGGTCTGCCGGTCGCGCGGCCGGGGCAAGGTGTTGACCACGACCTCCGCCACCCGCGCGTCGGGGCCGTTGGTCATCAGCAGGATGCGGTCAGCCAGCAGGATCGCCTCGTCCACGTCGTGCGTGATCATGAACGCGGTCTGCCCGGCGTCGGACACAAGGCGCAGCACCTCGTCCTGCAGCGTGCCCCGGGTCAGCGCGTCGAGCGCGCTGAACGGCTCGTCCATCAAGAGCAGCGACGGCTCGATGGCGAGCGCGCGGGCGATGCCGACCCGCTGCTTCATGCCGCCCGACAGCTCCGCGGGTTTCCGCAGCGCCGCGTCGCCCAGGCCCACAAGGTCCAAGACCCGCCGCGCATGGTCCTGCACCTTGGCCCGTGGCCAGTCCCGGTGTCGGCTGCGCACGGCGAAGGCGATGTTGCCCAGCGCCGAGAGCCACGGCAGCAGCGCATGCGACTGGAAGATCACGGCGCGGTCGAGCGCCGGGCCGGCGACCTGCCGCCCGTCCATCACCACCGTGCCGGCGTCCGGCGCTTCCAACCCGGCCAAGATGTTGAGGATCGTGGTCTTGCCGCAGCCGGAATGGCCGATCAGCGCCACGAACTCGCCGCGCTCCACGCCGAACCACACGTCGCGGAACACCGGGCGTCCACCGTAGTGCCGGGCGATGCCCTCGACGCTCAGCCAGGGGCGCGGCACGGCTACTCCCGCCACGCGACGGCCCGCGCGGCGCGGCCGAGCAGTTGATCCAGCGCCATGCCCGCCAGGCCGATCACCAGGATCGCCACCACGATGTCGGCGATGGCGAGGTTGTTCCATTGGTTCCACACAAAGTAGCCGATGCCGGTGCCGCCCACCAGCATCTCGGCCGCGACGATCACCAGCCAGGCGATGCCGATGCTGATGCGGGCGCCGATCATGATGGTGGGTGCTGCGGCGGGCAGGATCACCGTGAACGCGGTGCGCCACGGCCCGGCCTCCAGCGTGCGGGCCACGTTCAGCCACTCCCGCCGCACGGAGGCGACGCCAAAGGAGGTGTTCAGCAGCATCGGCCAGATCGCGCAGATGAAGATGACGAAGATGGCCGAGGTGCCGCTGTCCCGGATGGTGTAGAGCGCGAGCGGCATCCAGGCGAGCGGGCTGACCGGCCGCAGTACCTGGATGATGGGGTCGAGCGCGCCGTGCAGCACGGGACTCATGCCGATCAGGAAGCCGAGCGGCACGGCGACAAGCGCCGCCAGGCCAAACCCGGTCAGCACCCGCAGCAGCGACCAGCCGAGCTGGATGCCGATGCCTTGGTCGTTGGCGCCGTGCACGTAGAACGGGTCGCGCAACAGATGCCAGGCGCGCTCAGCGATGTCGGATGGCCGCGGCATCGGCGTTTGCTGGCCTCCCTGCGCCGCCGTGCCGAGCAGCTTGGCGTACTCGGGATCGAGCGCCGGGCCGGTGGAGGCGGCGGGCGTGGCGGCGATCTGCCACGCGCCCAGCAGGACCGCGAGGATCAGCAGCAGCAGCAGGGCGGAGCGGAGGCGCAGCGCCATCAGGCCCGCCGGATCGCGAAGCTCGAAACGTAGCCGTCGGGATCGGCCGGGTCGAAGGCCTTGCCCATGATGCTGTGCGGGCGGTAGGCGTTGGCGGGCGGCGTTTCGCCGAGGTCGCGCATCTTCGCTCCGGCGTCCGTCGCCAAGTACACCTGCTCCGCAACGTCCCGCCAGCGGATGTCGCCGCGCACCTGTCCCCAGCGCTTCATCTGCGTCATGATCCACAGCGCCATGCTCTGGTAGGGGAACGGCTCGAAGCTCACCCGGTCCGGCTGCCGCTTCACGTTGCCGAGGCCGTCGGCATAGGTGCCGGTCAGCGCCTGCTCCACCACCGTCACGGGCTGGTTCAGGTAGTTCTGCCCGGCGATCACGCCGGCGATCTCCTTGCGGTTCTCCGCCTTGTTGGCATGGGCCGCCGCCTCGATCACCGAGCGCAGCAGCGCCTGGAAGGTGTTCGGCGCGTCCGTGACCATCTTCCGCGGCACGGCGAAGGCGCAGCAGGGATGGCCGTCCCACAGCTCGCGGGTCAGCAGGTGGATGAAGCCCACCCCGTCATACACCGCGCGCTGGTTGAACGGGTCCGGCCCCAGGAAGCCGTCGATGTTCTCCGCCCGCAGGTTGGCCACCATCTCCGGCGGCGGGATCAGGCGGAGCTGCACGTCGCGGTCGGGGTCAAGCCCGGCCTCCGCCAGGTAATAGCGCAGCAGGTAGGCGTGCATCGAGTACTCGAACGGGATGCCGAGCTTGAACCCCTTCCAGTCCCGGGGGTCGCGGCGCTCTTTGTGCTTGTTGGCCAGCGTGATCGCCTGGCCGTTGATGTTCTCGATGGCGGCCACGCTCCACGGGATCGGGTTCGACCCGGCGCCCATCGAGATCGCCAGCGGCATCGGGCTGAGCATGTGCGACGCGTCGTACTCGCCGTTCAGCGACTTGTCGCGCACCACCGCCCAGCCGGCCGTCCGTACCACCTCCACGTTCAAGCCGTTGCGGGCGTAGAAGCCCATCGGCGCCGCCATGATGATCGGGGTGGCGCAGGTGATGCCGATGAAGCCGACCTTGAGATCCTTCTTCTCCGGCGCGGCGGCCGGCTGCGCCACGGCCTGCGCCATCGCGTCCTGCGCATGGAGGATCGGCAGCACCCGGTCCATGGCCGCCGCGCCGGAGAAGAA
>CAXTUQ010000184.1:0-9745 GCA_964247405.1 uncultured Acetobacteraceae bacterium | reverse complement strand
AGCTTGAGAGGTAGCATGCCTGGTCGTTCTCGATGCCCCAGTGCGCGCGGATGGCACAGCCCAGGACCTTGGCGCCCTGACGGGCCTGGCAGGGGTAGTATCCGACCTCCTCGCGCGTGGCCCACAGCCCGGAACGGGTGTCCTTGATGTAGGTCAGGCGCGACACCCGGGCGACACAGCTGACCAGCGTCTGCCAGGATGGGTCCAGAAGGCCCGCCGTGTCGAACACCTCGACGCGGCGGTGCTCCTGGCGACCGTGGCGGTCGCGATCCACGGTCTCGTGGCAGTCGAAGGGACGTTGCTCGGCGCACAGCCCGGCCAGGGTCGCGTGCAGGGTGGGCTGGTTGTCCTTGACGCGGACCAGCAGGGCGTTGCCGGTCGCGGCAGCCTGCGCGAACCCGTCTTTCTGGCAATGCAGCGCGTCGGCGGTGAACAGCACGCCCGTGACGCCAAGCTCGGCCATCAGCTTCGACACCGCCGCGATCTCGTCCGGCGTCCCGCCCAGCTCCTGATGGGCCAGGACCAGGGCGGCGTCGCTGGCGAAGGCGCTGAGCACGTGGACCGCCTTGCGGTTGGTCAGGTGGTCAAAGCTGCCGCGCAGCGTCTTGCCGTCGAGCGCGACCGTGCGCAGCGCGTCCGGTTTGCTGTGTACGTTCAGGTCGCAGGCATGGCGGCGGAACGCGGTTTCGAGATCGTCGCCGTCGAGCGCCAGGAACAGGTGCCGTAGGGTGTTGACCGCCGGAGCGCGATGGAAGCAAGCGCCGAAGACGGCGTTCAGGCGCTCGCACTGCAGGGCGATGAAGGCGACGATCTTCTGGTAGGAGGTCGCGCCCGCAAGCGTGGCGAGGACCGAGAACAGCAGCAGATGCCGCATGCTGTAGCGCTGACCTTGAGCACGGCGCGGGTCGGGCACTTCGGCGAGGGCGGCAAGCAGGGCTGCGAATGGCACAGGGCGACCTCACAAAGCAGGAAGGTCGCCTCCATACGCCGCTACGTCACTCGGCCGCCGCTCACGCCCAGCCCGCTACGGCAGAACTGAATGGCCCTGGGGATTGGCACGACGGCCTCGATCCCACCAGATCGACAGGTCAGATGTTACGGACTCCAGGTGCGAATGTCCGGTCGGCAGCTTCTCTGGCCCGGAGAGGACCGTCTGCTTTCCACCAAGACCAGCGATAGAGCGGATGCTGAATGGACTATTTGCTTGTGTCGACGCACCGGCAAACGTTTGCAGCTTATCGGCTAATTCAGGAAGATATTTGCGTCTTTTGATCCTCAAACTTTGCATCATACGAGATCGAGCCTACTGTAAAGTCCCTGGATCATCACGGATACGGTTTGCAGATTATAGCGTGCCTTACATCTGCCACAGCGGCCCCTGGTAGCGGTTGCGTGCGGTCAGCCCCTTGTAAGTCGACGTTGGTAGTCGCGATTGGCCATCGCGGCTGCAGCGGTGGTGATCCTGCCCGCGGCTCGGGTCCTCGTGCCTGTGGTAGAGATTGGGACCCGCCGCAACTCCTGCTTCCCGGCTGAACGGTATGCGGGGCGCCGGCTCGTCCGGACAGCCTGATTACAAGGATGGCCGACGGGAGGTGGGCCAATGGCCGGACATGGAGACTCTTTTGGACATTCTCGGCATCGACATCAGCAAGGCCAAGTTCGATGCGGCCTTTCTCATCGGCGAGCGGGTCAGGCACGCCACGTTCTCCAACACCGAAGCGGGGTTCCGGCAATTGCTGGCTTGGCTCGCCAAGCACCGTCCCCACCCGACCGCGCCGTTGCACGCCTGCATGGAGGCGACCGGGAACTGGGGTCTGGAACTCGCGGACTTCCTGCATGGCCAGAAGCTGCGCGTCAGCGTGGTCAACCCCGCGCGCGTCAAGGCCTACGGCCAGAGCGAACTTGCGCGCAACAAGACGGACAAGCTCGACGCCGCCCTGATCGCGCGCTTCTGCCGGGCCCACGCGCCGTTGGCCTGGGTCCCGCCGCTGCCCCACTTGCGCGAACTGCGCGAGCTCGTCCGCCGCTGTGACGCGCTCAAGGCCGCCCGCGTGCAGGAACTCAACCGGCAGAAGTCCGGCTCCGCCTCGCCCGCGGTCGCGCGTTCCATCGAAGATCACCTCGCCTGGCTGGACCGGCAGATCAAGGCCGTCGCGGCCGAGGTGCGCGAACTCGTTGCCGCTGACCTCACGCTGGCTCGCAACCTCGCCTTGCTGCGCAGCATCACCGGCTTCGGCGAGACCTCGGCCACGATACTGCTGGCCGAACTGCCGAACATCGCGGAGTTCACGCCCAAGGCGCTGGCCGCTTTCACCGGCCTTTCGCCCCAGGAGCACAGCTCCGGCGCCTCCGTGCGCAGGCCGGGCAAGATGAGCCGCATCGGAAGCGAACGGCTGCGCAGCACGCTCTACATGTGCGCCCTCAGCGCGAAGCGGACGAACAAGGCCTTGGCCGCCTTCGTTCAGCGCATGACCGCCGCGGGCAAGCCACCCAAGGTCATCCTGGTCGCCGTCGCCCGCAAGCTCCTGGTCTACGCCCACGCCGTCGTCCGCACCCAAAAGCCGTTCCAGCCTTTCCCGGATGCTCTCTCTTCGATCTGACCGCCAGCAGGACTCCATAGGTGGCAGACAGTCCTAGCCCAAAGGAGCTGATGGGTAGCATCGTAGGACCGCATACGACCCCTCTACGCCATTCCGCCGCGTTGTCCGGCGTCCCAAAACCAGCCATTCGGACGCGGCGCACTTTTTCCCGTTTCTCCATGTGCATCAGCCAATTTCGGGAAAGGCCGATTGGGAACAGCTTTCGGGAAAGCGGGGTCCTTTGCGATTTCCCCGCCAGCCTTATCAGCACGTTTTCCCGCAACGGGTTCCTTTATGGGAAGGCAGCGACCGTTGGGTACGCCCGTCGCTCAGGCCCAGCGGATTTGATGATGCCTTCGAGGAGTCGCAGGACGAATTACCCTACCCGCCCCTGGTCCACGTGCAAGGCGAAGCCGCACACGCCAGAGTCGCCCAGCTCTGGCCGCAACTCCAAGCTGGGAACCTGGTAGTCGCCACCGTTCTGCATTCGGTATGGAATAGGGGCGGCGGTTTCGATGGTTCGCATCCGCTCCTTCAACTCGTCCGCCACCAGTTGGAAGCTAGCCTCGTCCATCCGGTCCACGCGGTAAGCCACGAAGGACGGCAGGACGGTGTAGCCGGGGTAATAGAGGATGCCATGATTGATCGGGAACAGGATGTCCTCGATCGGGCCATTCACGCCGCGTGGGGCGTAGTGCGTCGCCCAGCCGCCGACGGTCACGATCAGCATGGCACGCTTGCCGGCCAGCGTGCCTTCGCCGAAGCGGTCGCCCCAATGCGTGTCGCTCCGTTCGCCGACCCCGTAGGCGAACCCGAAGGCATAGACCCGGTCCACCCACCCCTTGAGGATGGCCGGCATCGAATACCACCACAGTGGGAACTGCAGGATCAGCGTATCGGCCCAGAGCAGCTTCTCCTGCTCGGCCTTCACGTCCGCCGTCAGTGCATCCGCCGCGAACGCCCGGCCTGACGCGCCAGCCACCCGCAGCCGCTCGTCGGGTCCCACACCGGGAAAGTCCGAGCGATCGACGGCCGCCTTCCATCCATCGGCGTAGAGGTCGCTGACCCGGACCTCATGCCCCTGTGCCTGCAATTCGGCCACGGCAACGTCGCGCAGTGCGCCGTTCAAGGAGTGGCGTTCCGGATGGGCGAAAACGAGGAGAACCTTCATGGTGGTCTGTTCCTGATGATCGGGGTTTGTCAGAACTCGATGACGATCTTGCCGAAATGGCTGCCGGACTCTTGGAGGCGGAAGGCGTCTGCGATCGCGTCAAGCGGAAAGGAGCGGTCGATCACCGGGTGACCATGGACCGCGTCGATGCCGCGGATCAGGTCCATCTGGTGGCGGCGACTGCCGACGATCAGACCTTGAAGACGCTGCTGCCGGGCCATGAGCATGGCCGTTGGCACAGCGCCCGCCCTCCCGGTCAGCACGCCGATCAGCGAGATGTGGCCCCCCACGCGCGCAGCCTTGATCGATTGTGCCAGCGTGCCCGGGCCGCCCACCTCGACGACGTGATCGACGCCGATGCCGCCGGTCAGCTCCCGCACCCGGTCGCCCCAGCTCTCGTCTCGGCGATAGTTGATGCCGTGGGCGGCGCCCATCGTGCGAAGCCGCTCCAGCTTTTCGTCGGAGGAGGAGGTCGCGATCACCGTGGCCCCCATGGCCCGCGCGATCTGCAACGCGAAGATCGACACGCCGCCCGTGCCGAGCACCAGCACGCTGTCCCCAACCTTCAGGCCGCCGTTGACCACCAGGGCGCGCCAGGCGGTCACACCGGCCGTGGTCAGGGTCGCCGCGGCGGCGTGGCTCCAGCCGGCCGGCGCACGCGTGAAGGAGGTGACTGGTGCCACCACCACTTCCCGGGCGTAGCCGTCGATCCCGTCGCCCGGCGTGGTGGCGAAGTCGGCAAGGGTGGCCTCACCGTCCAACCAGGTCGGAAAGAAGGTGGATACGACATGGTCGCCGGGCTTGAACTCCGTGACCTCGGAACCGACCGCCTCCACCACCCCGGCACCATCCGCCATGGGGATGCGTCCATCGGCGGCCGGCAGCCGTCCCGTCACCACCCCCAGATCGTGGAAGTTCAGGGATGTGGCATGCACGCGCACGCGGATGGCGTTGTGTCCGGGATCCCCGGGATCGGGGAGGTCCACCAACGTCAAGCCGTCGAGCCCTTGCTGCGGATGAGCGTGGATAGCCTTCATGCGGGTGCTCCTCGGCTGCGCGAGGGCAGCCATTGCAGGACGGTTGCGGTCGCCGAGACGACCAGGACGGCACCGAGATAGACCTGGGTTGTGCCCAGGAATCCAGTGATCGGAACGGCGAAGCCGGCGGCGATGGGCGGGACGGCCAGGGAAAGGTAGGTGACCAGGAAGATCGCCGCGAAGAGTTCGGCGCGCTCATGCACCGGGGTGAGCGGCACGAGCGACTGAATGAGCCCGCTGAACGATGCGCCCAGCCCGGCACCGGCCACCGCACTGCCGACGAAGAACAGCGCCAGAGTGCCCGTGCCGATCGACACGAGGAGCACGCCGACCCCGGCCGTTACCGCCGCCATGCCCAGCGCGGCCATGCGCCTGGGTTGCTGGCCGCGCATCAAGAGCGGCGATACCGCGCCTGCTCCGCAGAGCACGGCCACGGTGGCGCCGTTCAGCAGCCCGCTGCTGACCGAGAAGACGGTGCGCAGCAGCGACGGCCCAAGCGCGATGACGAAGCCGCACAAGGCCCAGATGGACAGCAGCAGGGGCAAGGCACGCGTGAAGCCGCTCCGCGCCGCGCGGGCGACATGCACGCTCGGCACCATCGACCGCAGCAGCCCGGGTACCGGGCTCGCCGTTTCGGGGATCAGGGCCACCGATATCGCCCCCAGGCAGAACACTCCGCCCAGGAAGCCGAATGCCCAGACTTCCGCCTGGCTCGTCACTCCGAGCAGGGCGCCGGTGACGAAAGCACCCGTCGCGAGCCCGGCCAGGGGCGAGATGCTGGTCAGCAGGCTGCCGAGCGCCTTTCGGGCCGGGGGCGCCGCCTCGATCACCGCGGCGGACAACGCACCGTTGACCACACCCATGGACAGGCCTTGAACGATCCGGGCAGCAAGCAATCCGCCGATGCCGTCCGCCATGAGGAAGAGGACCATGGACGCGACCTGTATGGTCAGCGCGGCGACGATCACGGGCTTGCGGCCCAGATGGTCGGATAGCGAGCCGGCCACAAGCAGCGTCACCAGCAGCACCAGCGAGTAGATGCTGAAGGCGACCGTCAGCATGCCCGGGGAGAACCCCCACCGCCCCTGAAACACCACGAACAAGGGTGAGGGTACGCTGGCTGAGACGAAGAACAGGAACAGGGTGATCGCGAGCAGCGGAAAAGCGATCAATGAGCGGGGCGGCAATGCCAGGGAGTTCGCTTCGGGCAATCTGGTATCCGTGTCGTCAATTGGGTCTCGCGAGTCCACCCGCTTCAACGGTATATGAGGCAGCAGCGCGCGGCATTGAAATCGAAGCTTTTACGTGCAGTTATCGACCAGGTGGATACCAAGAACCTCGATCTGGGACTGCTCGTCACGCTCGAAGCTTTGCTGGCGGAGCGAAACGTGACGCGCGCCGCGCGCCGGCTGAACCTCAGTCAGCCAGCTTTGTCGGCAAGGCTGGCGCGGCTTCGAGAGGCGCTCGGCGATCCGCTCCTGATCCCGGCCCAGCGTGGAATGGTGCTGACCCAGCGCGCTCTTGAGCTACAGCAGCCCTTGCACGAAGCGTTGGAGAGTGTCCGCCGCGTCGTCGAAGATGGTGCGCCGACCGATCCGGCGACCATGCAGGCAACCCTGGTGATCGCGGCGAGCGACTACGTCCAGTACGCGCTGCTGGCGCGCTTCTCGGTTGCGTTGCGGGCCGAGGCGCCGATGATCCGCATCGCCTGGCGGGCGCTGGACGTGATGGCGCTGCCCACGCAGTTGGAGCGTGGTGAGGTGGACCTGGCCTTGGCGGCGCCCGACCATGCGCCGGCTGCGATGCGCCAGCGCCGACTTTACGAGGAGGGGTATGCGGTCATTGCGCGACGGGGTCATCCAGCTATGCAGGGTGGTCTTGATCTGGACATGTTCTGCGCGCTGGACCACGTCGTCGTTTCACCTCAGGGCGGCGGCTTTGCCGGGCCTGCCGACGCAGCACTTGAGGCGATCGGCCGCCGTCGTACTGTCGCCTTGTCCACATCAGGCTTCCTGATCGTGCCGGAGATCGTGTCCCGGTCCGACATGATCGCGCTGGTTCCGGGCCGGATCGCAGAAGGCTGGTCAGATCGGGTACAGGTGCTGGAACCGCCGCTCCCCATACCTGGCTTCGTCATCGCCAGTATCTGGCACGAACGGACGACTACTCACCCGGCACAGAGCTGGCTCCGTAACCGACTTGCTGCGTTGGCATGATGCTGCATCCCGATGGATTACCGGCAAAAGCTTCTTTCTCAAAACACCATCCTTTTTGGGAAAGCCGAGCGCGCCAGGCAACGGCAGCTATCGTTACCTGCTTCCCCGAAACCCGTCGGACCGCAATCCACCAACTGCGGTCTTTGGTGAGTTTTGAACCAGGCAAGGCCCGGAAATGTGAGATCCCACCTCCTGAATGCTCTTTCATCGCTTGACCTGCAACACGGTATCTCCCCTGTCGCCTTGGTGGCCGAGCACGCCAGGATCAGCAGCCGCGGCGGGATCGGGCGCGGCGGCTCGGGATGGAGGTCGAGCACGTCCTGGCGGATCAGCTCGGCGATGCTGAGGCCGCGTTTCACGGCGCCGTCTCCGGCATGCGCGGGCCGACGATCCCCCGGAGCGCCGCACGGACCCCGTCGGCGAACGTCGCGAGCCATGCCGCGGCTTCGGCGTTGCTCGTCGCTCCATCCATCGCCGCGCTGTCGCCCCAGCGCAGCAGCAGCACAGCCAACAGGTCGAGCATGACCGGGGCGGCCGACAGCAGCCGGGCGTGACACCCGGCCTCGTCGCCTGGCGTCATGACGTCGGCTGCCCCGTGCCCGCGCCGGGTGCGCAGCAGGTGGAAGTGGGTGGCCGGCCCGCTCGCCAAGGCCTCCACCGACACGGGGCCACCCAATTGCGGCAGGCGCGCGACCTCGCCCAGCAGCGCCAAGTCCGTCACCGTCCCGCCTCCCGCACCCCGTGCAGCGGCACCGTGCTGTCCGGGTCCGATACCAAGCCCGGCGCTGCCAGCAGGGCATACAGCGCCATCGCCAGCAACGCGCCGCCGATCGCCACGCGCAGCCGCTTGCTCCAGTTCGTCCTCATTCCTGTTATCCTTCTGCTGCGTTCTCGCTGTTCCGAAGACCCAGCCCGGCAGCCGCCTCGCGACGGGGCGCGCAGGGGCGCGCGGCACGCGCGGGCCAAAGGCCCTTGCCCTTGCGCACCACGGCGCGATGCGGCAGGGCTTCTCCCGCCCTCCGCTTCGTCTCGCTGTTCTTGCCGGCCTGAACGCGGCTCACGCTCGCGCCCTCACCTGTCAGCCTGTCGTCAGATCACTGGATTTCGACCGTGCAGTTGTAGCCAGCCACGACGACAAGCTCCTCGTCGGTCGTGAACACGGTGAACTCGCCGTCCAGCAGCCACTGGCCGTCCTCGTCCCGTTCGCCATCGACGATCACGCCCTCCACGTGCTGCTGCGAGATGTCGTCGGCCTCGACGTGGACGAACGTGTCGGTCAGGCTGTTGCCGGTGAGCGAGCGGGCGCAGCGCCGCCGCGAGCGAGGGGGCAGCCGGGAAAAGGCGGCGCCGAGCCGGGCCAGCGTCGCTTCCCGCTCCATCACGGCCGTCAGGTCCGCCGGAGCCTCGACCCGAACCGCGCCATCAAGCTCGCGCAGCTTGGCCAGGAACAGCGCGGCCGCGGCCGGCGCGGGCCATGGCTCCCAGGGCTGCAGGCCATCGAGCAACGGCAGCGGGTCGTCCCACAACGGTGCCACCTGGATGCCGAGCGTGTCCGACACTTCAAGTGCGTCCCAGCCTGCGACATTCATGGCTTCCGACGCAGCCGCCAATCGGTCCGCCTGCTTGTGCAGGGCGTAGTCCTCCCTGCTCCAGTCCGGCAGGGCGTAGCGGACCGCAATCGCGGCCCGGAGCCGGGCGGTGAGCGCGTGGAACTCCGATCCGAGGTAAGGCTTGATCGGCGTCAGCACGTCCAGCCCACCGCAGAGTGCCTCCTCCCCGTCGTGGAGCATCTCGCGCAAGGCCTCACGCGGCGTCAGCCGCCGGTGCGGCTGCATCTGCTGGCGCAGCACCAGCACCAGCAAGCTGTGCTGGGCGACGGACATCGGCAGGTCCCAGCGCGAGTGGCCACCCCAGCGGTAGGTGCGCGACAGGCCGATCGCGAGGTCGCGGTCATCCCACTGGTCCGGCTGCGGGCAGAGGAGATCGAGCCGCTTGCCGGAGCCAAGCCGCACCCAGGCGCGGTCGGTCGTCATGCGCCCCTCCTGCTCACCAGCACGTCGTTCCAATCGTTTCGACCGTTTGGTGGCGTGAGACGCTCCGAACGCACGTCCGCAGCCTCGGCGCGCTCCACCAGGCGCCGGGCGTGGCGCTCCCCGGCCGGGTCCGCGTCGGTCGCGGCGACCAGCACGGCATCGGGCTGGCCCGCGAGGTCCTGCAGCAGGGCATCGAGGCTGGCGAGCGTCAGTGGCCCCATGCCGCCCGTGGTGGCGAGGTAGAGCGTGTCGGCCCGCACGCCTTCCAGCGTCGCCAGGCTCAGCGCGTCGATGGGCGCCTCGCTGACCGCAAGCCGGGCGAGCCGCCCCGTGCCGCCCGGCAGGCGGAACAGGCTCTTGTCCGACTGCCGGCAGAAGCCGCGCCAGTCCGGGCCGCGCATGTCGATCCCGGTCAGCACCCCCGCGTGGTCGCGGTGCGCGAACCAGGCGCTGCCGTGCGGTCCCTCCCGCACGGCATCGAACAGGTCCGCCGCTCTCAGCATGGCCGGGGGCAGCGCACGCCCGCCGGCAAGGTAGCCCCAGGTGGCCGAACCCCGGCTCAGCCGCCGGCGCCGCGCCCAGAGCTGGGCGACCGGAACAACGGGCTTCTCCGGCTTCGCAGGCCCGCGCCGCAGTTCGGGATGGGCCGGCCGGACGCCCACCATGCCGCGCAGCAGCTTGCGCACCTGGCCGAAGTTGAGGCCGGGGT
>CAXTUQ010000183.1:0-9815 GCA_964247405.1 uncultured Acetobacteraceae bacterium | reverse complement strand
GCTCCGCCCGTGCGCGGGCCTGCTGCTTGCGGCGCCGCAGGTTCTCCCGCAGCGCGGCGGCCTCGCGCTCCAGCCGGGCCTCGCGCGGGTCGGCGCGGGGCGCGGGCGCCGGGATTGATCGCGGCTCGGTCATGGCGGCAGGAGATGCCGGTCTTGCCGCAACGTCAAGCGTTCATGGGTCCCGGTCGGACGGCGCTGGGGGGCGCCGGACCGTCAGGACGCTAAACGCTCAAGAAGCCGCTCGCGGCGAGCAGAGGGGGCGCACCGGGAGAGTGCAGCGGCGGCACCAATTCCGCCAGTTGCGGGAAGTCATGCAGGGTGACGGTCTTGCCGCTGGTGGAGAGCAGCTTGCGCGCGCGCAGGCGCCCGAGCACGCGGTTGACGTGGATGACGTGCAGGCCAAGCGTGTCCGCCATCTCCTGCTGGGTCAGTTCAAGCACGAAGCTCGACTCGGACGCGAGGCCGCATTGCTGCAGCCGGCGGTGCAAGGAGGTCAGCAGCGCGGCGGTGCGTTCCTCGGCATCGAACTGGCCGAGCCGGACCAGCCAATCCTCCGTCGCCGCCTTCTCGGCCAGGACGAGTTGGTAGAGTTGCCGGCGAAACTCCGGCAGAAGATCGAACGCGTTCATCAAGTCGGCGGAGGACAGGGCAAAGTAGGTCAGCGCCGTCGATGTCTGGACCGAAGCCTGAGCAGGCTGCTCGAACAGCGTTTCCAGCCCGAAAGTATCGCCGGGCAGCAGGACGTTGAGGATTTGCCGGCGGCCGTCGTGCAGCGTGCGGTAGCGATAGGCCCACCCCGACGCGATGACCCGGACGCGGATGCCGGCATCGCCGGCGCGGGTCACTGAGGTGTTGCGCGGGGCGACCCGCTCTTCCACCGACAACATGTCCGTTGACGGCCAGCCCGGCGCGACCATTCCGATGTCCAACGCTCACCCTCCATGCCCACGTCCACCCGGACCGAGCGGGTGCGTCAAGCGTTCCGGCATGTCCTGCCAGAGCGCCTGCCCATTCCCCGATCCGCTACTGGAACGTTAAGATAACGCGACTAGTCTCAACTTTTAGCAAGACATCGTTTGAATATCAAAACTTATTTGTTCACGACAAAGTGTGCGGTGCGTCATATTGGAGTGATCGAAACGCCGTCCGGCCGCAAGCGTGAGGGGCTGCAATCCGAGGCCGTCAGCTTGGCGACGGCATTGTCTCGGCAAGGTTTTGGATGGCCCGTTGACCAGTCCGGACCTTATCCGGCCAGCTTGACGGCCAAGCAGTGCAGTGCGTTGAACATGATGGAGCCGCGTTGCGGCGCTGTTGTCTGCCGGGTCATGAGAACGGCGTAGCCTATGCTCGGGGCTTGCGTCCGGGCGCCTGAACTCGTAGGAACATGCCGTCGCTAAGGGCGTCAGCGCTGTTGTAGCTCAGTGGTAGAGCACTCCCTTGGTAAGGGAGAGGTCGAGAGTTCAATCCCCTCCAACAGCACCATTTCCCCTTCAGCCTGCCTTCGGCCGGTCTCCCAGCATTGCGGCCAAGGTCGGCTCGATTGCCTCGGCCATGCGCGCCTGGGCCTGCGCCGTGGGATGCAGCACCGGGTCCGGCGGATCGAGCTGGTCGTCGTAGAACTGCGTCCGGTCCACCTGGCCGTCGCGCAGGAACAAGGCGACCAGATCCATGAAAACGACCCGGCCGGCCCCAGCCTCGCCCACCGCCGCCTCGTTCCCGGGTGCATAGCGCTGCGCGAGTTCGCGGTTCACCGCCTGGCTGGTTTTCGTCACGTACTTGGACCGCACGCTCGGCAGGATGCCGAGCAGCAGGACGTGCGTGCCCGGCGTGCGCCGACGCAGCGTATCGACCACCGCGACGACCCCGGCGACGGTCTGCGGCGCGTTCCAATGGACGCGGCCCAGGTTGTTGGCGCCGATCAGCACCACCGCCGCCTTTGGGCGGATGCCGTCAAGCTCGCCGTTCTGCATGCGCCACAGCAGGTGCCCGGTGTTGTCGCCGCGGAAGCCCAGGTTGACCGCGTGGCGGTCTCCGTAGAAACGCTGCCATACTGGGGCGAAGTCCTGCCAATCCGGCGGCCCGCGCTTCTCCCAGTCCTGGGTGATGCTGTCCCCCAGCCATACCAGATCCACCCGGCCGCTCCGCAGCTCCGCCAGCTTCTCCTGATGCCGGTTGCGCCACCACGCCGTGTCCAGACGCGAAAGCGGCACCGCCGCGACCGGGATGTGTTCGGCGGCGGCCAGCAACGCCGCGGCCCCGGCGAGCGCAAGCCGCCGGGTCAGCATCCCGCACGGCTCCCGGCCGGCGTGGGGTCGTGGGACGGGTCGGGATTGGCGGATTGCGCCATGGCATGCTCCAGCTTGGCTGCGGCACTCGGCGCCGCCCGCGGCATTATGCGTTCTCTGCCGGAAATGATCGACCTCGATCTTGGCGGTGCCAGGCGGAGCAAAGCCGGCTTGCCGCGGCGTGGCCGGGACGGCAGGGTACAGGCTCAAGGGAGGCGCAAAATGGCAAGCTTGTTCGATCTTTCCGGCCAGGTCGCGATCATCACCGGGTCCAGCAGGGGCATCGGCCGCGCCATCGCCGAGCGCATGGCCGAGCACGGCGCCCGGGTGGTCGTCAGCAGCCGCAAGGCGGATGCGTGCGAGGCGGTGGCGGACGCCATACGCGGGCGCGGCGGCGAAGCGCTCGTCGTGCCCTGCAACATCGGCCGCAAGGAGGAGCTGCAGGCGCTGGTGGACCGCACGGCGGCCGAATGGGGCCGCGTCGATGCATTGGTCTGCAACGCGGCGGTCAACCCGTATTTCGGACCGTCCGCCGGCATCCCGGACGACGCCTGGGACCGCATCATGGGCAGCAACATCCGCAGCAACCATTGGCTGGCCAACATGGTGCTGCCCGGCATGGCGGAGCGCGGGGAGGGATCGGTCACGATCGTGTCGTCCATCGCCGGGCTGAGAGGATCGACGACGCTCGGCGCCTACGGCGTGAGCAAGGCGGCCGACATGCAGCTGGTGCGCAATCTCGCGTGCGAATGGGGCGGGCGCGGCATCCGCGCCAACTGCATCGCGCCCGGCCTGGTCCGCACCGACTTCGCCCGGGCGCTGTGGGAGGACCCGGCCAACCTCAAGAAGCGCACGTGCGACACGCCGCTCGGCCGGATCGGCGAGCCGGATGAGATCGCCGGCGCCGCGGTGTTCCTGGCTGCGCCGTCTGGCCGCTTCATGACGGGCCAAACCATCGTGATCGACGGCGGCGTGCTGGCCGGCGCCCCGGCGCTGGAGGAGGACTAGCCGCGAAACGGGTGGCGGCTCTGCTGCTCCCAAGGGCCGCCCAGGTAGCGCCAAAGGTCCAGCCCCTCCGCCCGTACCGTGAACGGCGCGAAGGCGGCTTGCAGGTTGGCGTGCAGCGCCCGTGCCGCCTCGGGTGAGGCCTTGTTCTGGATCGTGACGTGCGGGCGGTAGCCCTGGCGGTCCTGCGGGGTCAACCATCCGTCCCACTCCCGTGCCAGACCGGCCCGCAGGGCGGTCAGTTCGGGCGACTCCAGCGCATAAGCGACGCCGCGGCCCAGGAAACGCAGAGCCGACACGGACACAAGGAAGGGCGGCATCGTGCAGCGCGCCTCGACGGCATCCCGGACCGCCTTGATCTCCGGGCCGGGCAGGTGATGGAACAGGGTGGCGTGCGCGGGAATCAAGTTACGGTCGGGCGGGAAATGCAGCCGGCGCAGCCGCTCGAACCGCGCCTGGTCGTCCGCGTGCAGCGCCAACGTCAGGATGAGCGGTGCCTCGGTCATGGGCGACGCCGATGACGCGGGAGCATTTGGCGGCGCGCTGGCTCGACCTGACACGCCGCGTCCTGCCGGGCATGGCGGGGGCGGCGGGCTGGCCGATCCGCCTCGACCACTGCTTCATGCGGGTCTGCCTGGACCACGCGCTCGGCCAGCCCTGGCACCAGCGGGTGCGCCGCCCGGCGATCCGCCATCTCAGTGACGACGAGTTGCGGCGGGCCATCGCCATCGCCGAGCGGATCGCGGCTGACCCGGGCGCGCTGCCGGGCCTCAACACGCAAAGCATTGCATGGCGGCGGGCGAGCCGGCACCGTTAACGCTTGGCCTTGGCCCGTGCCGGCGCGCGGGGCGGCACAGCCGGGGGCGCCTTGGCGCTGGCGAGCAGGCCCGCGCAAGCGTTGTCTTCCCCGGTGCCAAGCTGGATCGTCGGCAGCAGCGCGCCGAGCGGCGTGAGCAGGATGCCGAGGCCCACCGCAGCGCCCGCGCGTGCACCGACCACCGCCAGGTCCGGCATCACGCTCGGCTTGCCGAACGTCCCGGTGATATCGACCGGCGCCGGCAGGGAGCCGATGCTGAAATGCTTGCTGTCAGTGTTCAGCACGAGCTTCAGCGACTCGTCGCGCAGATTGATGTCGCCCTTGCCGCCGACCCGCGCCGCGTCGGTGTCCAGCAGCACGGTGCGCGCGTCCACCATGCCCTGCTGCAGCACGAAGTCGGTGATCAAGCACTGGATCTTGGCCCGGTTCGGGACGCCCAGCGCCGACAGCAGCGCGTTGCCGAACTCCAGGCCCGACAGATCGACCAGCAATGCGCTCAGGTCGCCGCCGGACCCCATGTACAGCTTCAGCTCGCCGTTGCCATGCGCCAGGATCTCGGCCATCGAACGCCCGGTGCCGTCGATCACCGCCCGCCCGCCAATCGTCCCGGCGCCCTTGCCGACGCCAGCCGCGGTCAGCAGCTTGTCCACGTCCACCCGCTGGAAATCGACGGTGGTCTTGGCGTGGACCCCCTGGCCCGACTGCGCCAGCTTGATGTCCGACACGATCTGGCCGCGGCCGATGCCGAAGCTCAGCGGCGACAGCGACACCGCGCCGTCCACGATGTCGAGGTCGGCCCGCATGTTGTCGAGCGGCTGCGACCGGCCCTCGATCCGGTCGGCATGGTATTTCAGGTGCACGTCGGCGACGTTCAGCTTCGGCAGGCTCACGGGATCGTTCGGCAGCACCCGGCCGTTCGAGGAGCCGGTCGATGGGGCCGACTTCTTGGTGCCCTTGCTGGCGTCGCCCGGCTCGGCGCCGATGAAGCCGCCGAGATCCTTGAGGTCCACCCGCTTCGATTGCAGGTCGGCGGTCAGCACGGGGCGTTGCGGCTTGGTGTCCACCTGCAAGTCGCCCTCAAGATCGCTGCTGCCGACCTTGCCGTTCATGCCGGTGAACTTCACCGACCCGTCCGCGTAGTCCAGGCCGCCGGTGATGCGATACGGCGGCGTCTTCGGGATGGCGACCCCGGTCAGCGGCAGCAGCAGCGACATGTCCGGCCCGGACAGGTCAAGCTTCAGGTCGGCGCCGGCAAAGGCCAACGGGTCCATGACCGTGCCGACCAGTGAAATCTTGGTCGGCCCATTCGCCACCTGGAGATCGACGGGGTAAGGCTGCGACTCGTCCCGGAGGGACAGCAGCGCGCCGCCGGTGAAGGTCGCATCGATGGGCGCCTTGGCGTAGGTGCCTTTGGCCGAGGCGACGATCTGGCTCGGCTGCCCCTCGGTGTCCTTGGTGGCCACATCGACATTGAAGTCGGATTTCAGCTTGGCCATCACGACGTGCGCGTGACCGTCGTTGATGCGCAGGTTGCCGATCTTCGGCCCCGGCCCCGTGCTGCTGCCCCCGCCCGCCAGCGTCCAGTTCGCCCGGCCATCGTCCAATTGCTGGGCATCAACCTGCGGATGGTCGATGGCGATATCCGGGATCACGATTGCGCGGGACCGGATATAGGCCAGGGCGTCGAGATCGACGCTGAGCCGGTCCGCGGTCGCGAAATTGCCGCCGCCGGGCCAGCCGTCTGGGTTGGCGATCGTGACGCCCTCGGCCTCGATATGCGGCACCCGGCCCAACCGCACGTGCAGGTGCGTCACCGTGACCGGGCGGCCCAGCGCCTTGGACGCCTGCGCGTTCACGAGCGGGATCAGCCAGTCCCAGCGGAACACCGCCAGGAACACGGCCAAGGCGAGCGCCACCCCTCCCAGCACGAACGGCCAACGGCGGCGTTTTGTTTCGCTCATGTCGCCTCCAACGGCGCTTGGGCCGCCCAGTTTCCACGGTCCCGGCTTGCCCGATGCCACTCACCCCGTCATCCTGCGCAAAATCGGCCAAAATATGGAGAAGCCCGATGATCCACGAACTCCGCGTCTATCGTTGCTTGCCCGGCAAGCTGCCCAACCTGCTGGCCCGGTTCGAGAAGACGACGCTGGCCCTTTGGGAGCGCCACGGCATCCGGCCGGCCGGGTTCTGGACCACGCTGATCGGCCCGTCGAACCAGGAGCTGACCTACCTGCTAGCCTGGGAAAGCCTGGCGGAGCGCGAAGCGAAGTGGACTGCCTTCCAGTCCGACCCGGAGTGGATCAGCAAGCGCGCGGAAACCGAGCGGGACGGCCAAATCGTCGCCAACATCGAGAGTTCGCTATTGCAGCCCACCGCGTTCTCCACCGTGAAGTAGCGGCCATGGCCGAGCTCCAGGCCGCCATCATCCCGGTGACGCCGTTCCAGCAGAACTGCACGCTGATCTGGGACGACGGCAGCAAGCAGGCCTGGGTCATCGACCCCGGCGGCAACGTGCCGCGCATCCAGGAGGCGATCACGACGCTGGGCCTCCACGTCGAGCGCATCCTGCTGACCCACGGCCACATCGACCACGCCGGCGGCGCCGCCGAGTTGCGGGACGCGCTGGGCGTGCCGCTGGACGGGCCGGACGAGCGCGACGCTTTCCTGCTGGACGGCCTGGCGGAACAGGGCCGGACCTACGGCATGGCGGACGCGCGCAACGTCCGCCCGGACCGATGGCTGCAGGAGGGTAATGCGGTATCGCTGGGGAGCCATCGGTTCGACGTGCTGCACTGCCCCGGGCACACGCCGGGCCACCTGGTGTTCGTCAACAAGGCGTTGCGCTTCGCCCTGGTGGGGGACGTGCTGTTCCGCGGCTCGGTCGGGCGGACCGACTTCCCTTACGGCGACCCGGCTGCGCTGCTGGAGTCGATCCGCGGCAAGCTGCTGCCCTTGGGCGACGACGTGTCGTTCATCTGCGGCCACGGTCCCGGCTCGACCATCGCCGTGGAGCGCCGGGCCAACCCGTTCGTGGCCGAGGTGCTGGGGTAGGGGGCCTCTGCAATCGGTTCATATTTCTATTGAGGTGCAACGGGCAGATCGCTTTGGCCAGGCTAGCATCGCGGTTGCGGCCACGCGCATGAGCTTCTCGCGCGGCGCACCGTCGCGGGCCAGCGTGGACATCCCCTGGATCACCGCCATGACGTGCCCGGCCAGGGTGTCCGCATCGGCGTTGGCGGCCACCTCGCCAGCCTCGATGTCGTGGGCGATTTTGTCATACAGACGCCTCTCGATCCTGCGCCGGATGGCGGCCAGTTCGCCCTGAACGTCGGCGGCGGCGGCCGAGCAACTGATCGCCGAACTGGCTAGCAGGCAGCCCGGCGGGGTGTCGCTGCCCGTGAAGCCGAGAGCCGCCGCCTACAACAACCCCCAGGCTGCGTTTACCACCGTGCCGGCCGCCACGATGATTGAATCGGACGTGACCGGGCCGGATAGGTAGCGGTCCACCGCTTCCAGGAACAATCGCTTCTTGTCGCCGAACGCCGTGTAGATGCTGGGGGCCGTCACTCCCATTGCTGCCGTCAAATCGCTCAGCGAGGTCGCCTCATAACCGTGCCGCCAGAACAGCAGCATGGCTTGGTGCAGCACGGCCTCCCGGTCAAAGGACAAAGGCCGGCCCTTCTTGGCGTGCGGAGCGTGCGCAGACTTTTTCATACCAGTCACTACGGAATCATTGACCCCTTTCCGTAAGCACTTTAAGGGTTGTTCCATAGTAAACGATAGGAAATAACCGCCATGCCGCTCACCGACTACCGCACCCTCGGCCGCTCCGGCCTTGTCGTCAGCCCGTTGGCTCTCGGCACCATGACGTTCGGCACCGCCCGTTGGGGTTCGGACAAGGACGGTTCGCGTGCGGTGTTCAACGCCTACGTGGAGGCGGGCGGCAATTTCGTTGACACGGCCGATGTGTATTCAAGCGGGCGGAGCGAGGAGATGCTTGGCGGCTTCATCGCCGAGCACGGCCTGCGCGACCAGATTGTCGTCGCGACCAAGGCGGGGTTCGCGGCGGGCCGGGGGCCTCATGCCGGCGGCAGTGGGGCCAGGCATCTCCATGCCGCGCTCGACGGCTCGCTTCGCCGGCTGCGGACCGACCATGTGGACCTGTTCTGGCTGCATGTGTGGGACTCGGTCACGCCCGCCGAGGAGCTGCTGGGAACGATGGCGGCACTCGTCCGCGCGGGCAAGACCCGGTATTGGGGCGTGTCGAACGCGCCGGCCTGGTATGTGGCCAAGCTGGCGACGCTGGCCGCCGTGCGCGGGATGCCGGGGCCGATTGCGCTGCAATATTTCTACTCGCTGGTGAACCGCGGCATCGAGGACGAGCACGTGCCGCTAGCGGCGGAGTTCGGCATGGGCATCCTGCCATGGAGCCCGCTCGCCTACGGGCTGCTGACCGGCAAGTATGATCGTGCCGCGGTCGAGGCGGCTGGCCCCAGGGCGGGCGGACTGCCGCGCGATGCGGCCACGGAGGGCGAAATGCGTCCGGACGGCGACAAGCGGCTGGACGGGACCAACCCGTTCGGCGACACGCTGTTCACCGAGCGCAACTGGAAGATCGTGGACGTGCTGCGCCGGGTGGCCGAGGAGGCCGGCCAAAGCCCGGCCCGCATCGCGCTGTCCTGGGTGGCCGGCCGGCCCGGGGTCACGTCCACGCTGATGGGAGTCAGCCGGGCCGAGCAGGTACTCGACAACGCCGCCGCGTTAGGTGTCGCGCTCTTGCCGGAGCATCGTGCGGCGCTCGACGCCGTGAGCGCGCCCGATGCCAAGATGCTCTCCAGCCTGTTCACGCCTGCGATGCGGCAACAGGTGGTGTTCGGCGGCAGTTCCGTCCGGTCCTGGCGGGACTGAGGCTGTCCCGCGATCTAGCCGGGATCGGCCGCCAAGTCCGCCGCGGCGATCCCCGCCAGGCCGGCAGCCTCGTCATTGTCGGAGGTGTCGCCCGACAGCCCGACCGCGCCCAGCAGGGCGCCCTCGGCGTCGCGGATCAGGATGCCGCCGGGCACCGGGACCAGCGCGCCGCCCGCGACGTGGGTGACGGCCGCGACGAAGTACGCCTGCTCGGCCGCCCGTTTGGCGATGGCGCGCGACCCCATGCCGAGCGACAGCGCGCCGTGCGCCTTGCCGTGGGCGATCTCCGCGCGCTTCAGGCTGGTGCCGTCCTCGGCGGCCAGCGCCTTGTAGGCGCCGCGCGCATCCAGCACGGCGACCACCATCGGCTTCAGCGACAGGCGGCGGGCCTCGGCCATGGCGGCTGTGACGATGGTTTGGGCTTGGGTCAAGGTGAGGTCAGGCATGGGATTCCCTTCAATCAGCGCGCGGTGTCCCACCCCCGGAGCCATGCCGCAAGGCGTCACGGCATCTCCCGGGCATCGCGAACCTCGCGCCGTGCCCTGGCAAAGTCCGCGGCAAAGGTCGGGTCGTTGAACAGCACCGCGGCGATGGCCGTGCCGGCGTTGGCGCCGGCCACGATGTCCGACCGGAAATGCAGCCCGGCGATCACCCGGCTTTCGGCATACTCCGCGGCGCGGGCGAACAGCGCGTCGCGCCGCTCCGGCAGCATCGCGGCCAGCACGATGGCGGCCAGCCGGCTGCGCGTGGCGTGCCCGGACGGGAAGCTGCCGCTGCGCGACGGCGGGGCGGCCGGGTGC